>NZ_MWOM01000028.1:0-51807 GCF_012931925.1 Acidovorax sp. SRB_24 | reverse complement strand
CTGCCTACATTCAGACTTGGCGCGGCTATGGCCGCTGCCACCACTACCGGTCACTGAACATCTTGCGGTCTGAACGTCCGTTGCACTGCCAGGACCGGCGACCCTGTAGAGCTCTTTCTTAGAGCGATCAAGGGCCGAGGCACCGCGCCGGTCAAAGTCAGCTTTCATAGACTGCAAACTGGCGGCGCCGACCCATAGCTGACTTTCGCTTCTTGGGCGGAACAGGTAGGCGGTTCAGGGCGGTTCAGCTTGGTGAACAGATTAAAACAATAGCTACAGTTTCGGCAGTTTGACTTGAGATAAAGTCTGCCTCAGATTCGCTCGCACTCTGAATACTGGCCCTGATTTACTAAAGTACTGACGCAACTTCGTTGACTAGATTAAGGTCACCTACCTGAGATGTCGCAGATGCCCAGTCTCCAGTGTCTCTTCTGCCAGCATCTCAATCCGTCGGATGCAGTATTTTGCAATAATTGTGGCGGACAGTTAAACCTGCAATCCTGTGACCGGTGTGGCGCGGTTGACCTCCGAACTGCTACCAACTGCTACAAATGTGGCGCCGAATTCTCTCTGCCTATAGCACCGGGAGTTGACTTCCCGTTCACGCCAGCGATCGCTGACAAAGAATTCACCTACCCAACATCAACAGATCCTGGAGTTGCGGATTCTGAGGCTGAGCACCTCAATGCTGGTCTGACTTACTCGCACCCTGAACGGCAACCGGTCGACGAAGCCCTTCCGCCGGAAACGTCTGCTACCGCGACCAGTTGGCGACGCGGCACACCTTTTGCGATCCCGGCAATATTGCTCCTGTTGATAACAACTGCTGTGTCAGTGTATTTATACCTTGGTCATACTGCACAACCCGCGCAGACGCAGGGCCAAAAGCAGGAAGTCACTGACGTATCCGGCGCGCGTAAGCCCGGCGACTCTGCACCATCAAATGGGGCAGCAGGAATGGATGCTGCTTTGAAACCAATAGACACGGTTAAAACACCCCCAGCCAGTGCGAATAACCCTGAAAAAACGCCCTCGCTTACGCCACCTAGTGCTGACGCCGCGCTGGCTGCTCGCCCATTGCCGGCGACTGATGCCGAAACAAAGACCCTACAAGACCCATCGGTAGTTGAAAAATGTCCACCAGCCGTCGCAACGCTAGGGCTCTGCAATATGAATACTCAACAGGAGAAGCCCTAAAATGAAAAAATTCATACTGAGCACGCTGCTGATGGCGGGGATGCTCTTCCATATCTCGGCGCTCGCGGCGGTGGAATACAAAATAGTCACGGCTTCCGAGCGGGGAACCTATATCAAGATCGGGCACGATCTCGCCCAGTTTGTTGCGCCTTCTGCGGACATCAAACTCCACGTCTTGCCTTCAGCCGGATCGGCGGAAAATGTTCGGCGCTTGCGTTACGAGTCGGGCGTCAAACTGGCCTTGGTGCAATCGGATGTCTATCAGGCCTTTCTCGACATTGCCGCTGGCGGAAATGTGGAAGCCCGCGACATGATCCGGCCATTGCGGGTGGTCATGCCGCTCTATAACGAGGAAATCTATTTTATCGTTCGGGCTGACTCGGAGCTGAACTATATCCACGAGATCAAGAATGCAAAGATCAGTGCAGGCGAGTCAGGGAGCGGAACAGCGCTTACCTCGGCAACGCTCTACCGCTTGATGTTTGGCGAACCCATGCCGCAGGCAGGCACAAGTTACTTGTCCAACGAGGAGGCGCTGAGCAAGTTGGTGACTGATAAGACTATTGACGTGGTCGCGGTCGTCGCCGGTCAGCCCGCCAAACTGCTCGTTGACATGAAACCTGAATCGCGCAAACTCATCAAACTGCTCAAGTTTGACCCCCATCATTCGACCAGTGCAGCGGTTCTCAAGACCTATTTTGCAGCCAGTGTTCTGGCCAGCAATTATCCCAACCTGCTTACAACAGATATCCCGGCAGTGGCGGTCAAGGCGTTTCTTGTTACCTATGATTTTCAACTCAAGGATACCGAGAACCACCTGCGCAATATGACGCGTTCGCTGTGTCAGAACTTCTCGACGCTTCAAGAAAAAGGACACCCGAAGTGGCGAGAGGTTGAGATAGCGCTTCCGGATCTCGGTCGCGGTTGGTTCTACTATCCACCGACGACGCGTGAGATCCGCTCCTGTATCGCCGGAAAGGCGAAGCTGGGAACGCCTGTGAAATCAAAACCTGCGAAGGACTGCTCGCAGCAGGAACAGATCCTTGGTCTGTGCAGTCCTGTCTAGCCGCAGTAGCGTGGACAAACCGCTTCAGCCGAAAAAAATCGCGCCCGGACTTTCCGCGTCACTGCGCTTTTATTCGTTAGCCATCCGCAGCCACGGATACAGCCTTGTCCAACGAGGTATGAGCCTGAACGACTCCTGTATTTCCACCCAGAAATGAGCCTGAAGGGTCGAATTTGAGATTGAAATGCGGCCGGCTTGACCATCGCAAGGATGTTGATCAACAAGGACGAGACAAAGCTGCGTACCATTGCGCAACTGTAGGAGTTTCTAGACGCAACTCCCGAGGTAAGTTTCTCAAGCCCTGCAGGCAATGGAGACACCCAGCGCTACGAGCACATCAGCCGCGTACTGAGGCGCTGTGACTCCCCCCAGCACAGCAAGCAAGAGCGTGGCGTGGTGCTGGTCGCACCAGCGACTACAGCCGCCGCCAGTACACCAAGCCGCCCTCCATAAGCGCCTGCTTCTCCTGGCCGAGAACGCAAGTTCGCCGCTGCCCCAGGAAGCCGCCAACCGGCGAGCGAACCATTAGTTACCCAATGTCAGTTTCGGGGACAACGCTGAAATCACACTACCGGCCATAACCGGACCTAGACCTTTTTCCTTCGCAGAGCGCCGCGCCATCGAGACGTGAGCAGCTTGGTGATAATCAATGCATCGGCCCGCCGAGCCGTTTGCTCGCCCTTGATATCGCGTAGTTCACCAGGCAGTAAAGCAGCGCTACAACGAGGTACACCGGCACCAGCGCGTGGTAGTTGGCGATGAGCACCTTGGCGTTCTGCATGAGCTCACCGTAGGTGACGACGTAGCCGAAGGTGGTGTCCTTGACCACGATGACCAGTTGCGCGACCAGCGCCGGGACAATGTAGCGAAGGGCCTGGGGGAAGACGACGAGGAAGAACACCTGGGCTTCGGACATCCCGAGGCTTCGCGCAGCATCGGTCTGGCCGCGGGGAACAGCGAGCACGCCCGCGCGGTAAACCTCGGCCACCACCGCGGCCGTGCTCAGGCCGACGGGCAAGGTCAGCATCCAGTAGGTGCTCAGCTTGATCCCGGCCTGCGGAAGAACCAGAAAACACACATAGATGAGCAGCAACGTCGGCGTGCCACGCAGAAACTCGATGACCGCGATGCTCGGCCAACGCACGAACGGCAGCCGCGCCAGGCGCCCCACCAACAGCACCAGCCCGAGGGTCAACGCGATGACGGCGGCCATCGCCGCCGATGCAAGCGTGCCTAGGAAGCCTGCAGCCAGGAAGGCCCAGGTCGTCGGCCAGGCGAAGAATTCCCAGAATCGGGCGTCGAGCTGCCCTGCGGTATGGAACCGGAACACGACACCTGCAGCCAGCAGGAGCAGCAAGGCCGCTGCGACCACACTAACCGCCCGCATGACGGTTTGGGCCTGGGGGCCCGGATTACGAAACAGAATCTCTTCCAAAGGGCGGCTCATCGCAGTATCCGCACCTTCTTTTCCAAGGTGGCACCAGCCCACGCGATGAGCAACCCAGTCACCACGTACATCGCAGCTGCCACCGCGAAGGCGGGAATGCCGGCGGCGGAGTCGTTGGCGATCTTGGACACGAGCGCGGTGAGCTCCCGGCCCGGAGACGGCACCTGCGACGCCAGCGAGGTCGATAACATCAGCGCAATGAGCAGGGAGGTCATCGGCTGCACCACCGCACGCAGTGCCTGCGGCAATACCACCGCAGTGATGACGCGCATCGGCCGCATGCCCAGGCTGAGTGCGGCCTCAATCTGGCCACCGGGGATGGTGTTGATGCCTGAGCGCAGGTAGTCCGCCGTGAACGCGGAGCAGACCAGCGCCAAGGTCAGGATCACGCTGGGCTCATAGTCGATCAGGACGTTGAGATCGGGCAGCGCAAACACGATGAAGATCAGCAGCGCTACGCTGGGAATGTTGCGGAAGATCTCGACGTAGCCGGTCAGGACGAAGCGCAGAGGTGGCAGCGGGAGGAGCCGAAGCACCGACACGACCATGCCCAGCAAGAAGCCGGGCACGAACGACACCACTGTGAGCTTCCATGTCAGCAAAAGGGCCTGCCCGAAGGCAGGCCGATAGTCGGCCAGGAGCCTTGAAACCTCGCCCATCCGTTATGGGAGAGCGGGCGGTGTCGGAACGGCTGTGCTGCCGGTGCGCTGTCCGATGGATATGGTCCAAAGTTTGGCCCAGGTGCCGTCGGCTTCCACCTTCTTCAGGAAGGCATTGACGAAGGCCACGCCGTCCGAGCCCTTGGGCAGTCCGACGCCGTAGGGGTCCTGCGCACCAAAGGGCGCGCCCGCCAGCTTCGCGTCGCCGGTTCCGAGGCTCAGGGCGTTGAGCAGCAGCGTGTGGTCGGTTACGTAGGCATCCACGCGTCCCTGGCGCAGTGCGTCAAGGGCTTCCTGGTGCGTCTGGAACTCTTGTACGACCGCCTTGGGCGCGTACTGCGCCAGTATCGCGGGTCCCGTGGAGCCAGCCTGCGTGGCGACCTTCTTGCCGGCCAGATCGTTGTACGACTGGATCGTCTTGTTGTTCGCCTTAACCAGTACCGCGGCCTGCGAGGTGTAATAGGGACCGGCGAACGAGATCTTCTCGGTGCGGGCGGGGGTGATGGAGTAGGTGGCGAACACCATGTCCACCTGGTCGTTGATGAGCACCTGCTCGCGCGTGGACGAGGTCACCTGCGTGAACTGGACCTTGGCCCCATCGCCCAGGATGTAGCGCGTGATGAGTTGGGCCAGACCTGCGTCGAAGCCGCGGATCTTGCCGTCTTTCTCGTTGAGCAGCGAGAAAAGATTCGAGGTTTGCGTGCCGCCGAGGCGCAGCGTGCCGGCCTGCTTGATCTTGCTGGCCCAGGTGCTCGATGCGATGGTCGCAGCGTCGGCGACGGGGCCCTGCGCGACCAGCGCGTCAAACGCCGCTGTATTGATGGGCGTGCCCTGGGCGAAAAGCGGCCCACCGGTCACAATCGCCAGTGACACCACGGTGGATTTCAGAATGGTTTTGATCGACATGCATTACTTTTGGAGGGTGTGACACAAACCAATATATAGCAGTTATGGAGTGCGCAGACTGCTCGTCCGGTTCGTCCACCGTTGTGCACGCGATGCACCATCCTCTCATTCATGGCCGCCCTGCCGCCACGGCTCGACGTGTTGGAGCTGTTCCGCGTATTCCCCTCCATCGCGCCAGTTAGCAGCGGCCTTGCCAAAGCTTGCCCGCAGCTCACCATAGGCCAGGAGCGGGTATTGGCGAGCTGCGGCCTCGGGGCGCACCATGAACGATGGCACTTCTCGCTTGTACAGCCGGTTTGCGCAAATGTGGCCATTCGACCGCTGAAGCTGAATGGCTGCATGCAGCTTCAGAGCTGCTGGTCGGGCTCACGAACCGGAGGACCGCAACCGCTGGAGGCTGTGTGAAAACCCTCTCACAGCTTGACGCATGAGCCGGTAGAGTTCTCTGGCTCAAGCAGGTATCCAACACGCAGATCGGCCGGGGGCTTTTTGACTCCCAAGTGGTGCAGTGGCGCGGCACGCTGGACGCCTCATCCAGCCCAGCCATACGCGAGGCATGGACCCATCTTGAGGAGTGGGGCACGGGGTGACACAAGAACGCATGCTGGCTTGCCTGGATCGCCTGTAGGCGTGTCTCGTGGTTCAATCGTCACTGGCTGACGGTATTTATTGGCTAATCCCGCTGGCTGAAGCCGAGGCAATCTATATCGGAAATTCGCCGGCCATGCCATTCGGGCCTGACTCGCACCAACCAGCCTTCGTGAAAGCCGGGACGATTCACTCCGACAACGGGTTCATCTAGTGTGAGTGCGTGCGGTCGAGAAAGATGCGGCGCTCGAATGAGTCAGTAAAAATCATCTTGGTGGTGTCGCCGATGTCGAGTTTGTCATCGCTTCGCGGTGATGCTGAGGGTTGCGATTAAGTGTTTACGACTTTAGCTAGATGCTGTTTCAGTTGACCACCCCAAAAACCCGCATGAATAATCCTAGGCCGACGTTTACGACTTTATTTGCCCAGAATAGCAAGGGCTGTTTGCGTGATTAAAGTCATAAGCCTGCAGATAAAGTTGTAAATCCGCTTCAGGCCCTGGCGTGGGGTTACAGCGAGAGGCGTTGTAAGTTCCAAGTCATCACCCTGATGACGTGGCGAAATTGGCGTGCACGCCAGGTTGGTTTGAGCGCACTATCTTGATGGGCGGCCTGGACTGTGCGCTGCCGGCTGAAAGCGGTCGCCTGGCTGTCCGGTTCTGCACCCGTAAATTCGGATTCGCCTGCTGCGGATGGGGTTGGGCGAAGTTCCGTTGACCGGGAGGGGTACATCAGGGTCGGGGTTCGTGTGCGCGAACGCGACCGTGCGCTGGAGGCATGGAAAGGCTCATCCGGATGAACCACCAGCGCCTGCGGCGACGGGTGAGGATGGGGAGATTTATCCCAAGGCCTGTGCGAGCGAGACACCTGCCCGCCGGAGCCAACCGACCTCCTTCGACCCATGCGGCCAGCAAGCCCGAGATGGTGCCTTTTGAGACTGCCCTTGCGCGGGCAGCGTATTCGCCGAAAGGATCGCAATCAGTGATCGACTGCCGGTACCACCTCTCAACACGATCCACCTGAGTGAAGCACGCAGCACCGCGCACGATGCAGGCCTGCCCGGGCGACCCTCGCCGCCGAGGGAAGTGGGGCGCGTTACGGCCAAGGGGCACAGCTTCTGGGGATGAATGGAGAACGCCATGAATACTACGCACCGCAAGGCACGGGAAGCCTCCACCAGGCTCTGCCGTGCGATCACGGTCCGGTGCTCGCCGGCGATGAAGGTCGCAACCGCAGCGCTGATCGTCACCGGCGTGGCAGGCGGTTCTGCGCCGAGCCGCGCGCAAGCAACCATCGACGTCGAATTGCGTCTGGATGAGCTCGAGAAGGCCTTCTGGGTCTGCGACTACGCGGCGACGATCGACCTTGTCGACATTGGCAACGCGATCGCCTGCGGCAGCCTCACCGAGGCGCTGCGGCAGCGCAAATTCGGTGGCGATTTCAATGCCATGCTGGCTTGGTGGCAGCAGCACAAGGAGGCCGAGCACCTGGAATTTTCCAAGGGGGGCGGCACACCGTTTCCGCGCTTGGTGCCGAGCCTACCACCCTGACCGGACACTTCGCGACTTCTGGCCTGCCGCCGTCCACGAGAGGGCTCGGTGGCGTGGTCGATGCGCCCCGCGTGGATGCCGGAACAGTGGAGCCGACGGGCCAGTGACCCCGCTGGCGGTTTTTTCCAAGACGGCAGGGTTTCCGCCGGGATCCGTTGCCTTGGAGAAAGAGAAGGGGAGCTGCCGGGCCGCTGCAAGTCTGCACCGCAGTAGGCTTGGATTTGCGCCTTATTTACCGAGAGTAATAGCGCCGTCCTACAACGCGGCAGGCACGAAACCGACATGGGTCCACGGCCGACAGCCGCACCATGCAATCTCCTCTGTGGGAGTCATAGCATGAATGAAAACATAGTGCCTGGTCCAAGGAGCGCTGGCCCAGGGTCCACGGTTCCATATCTGCCAAATCCGGTGCCCCCGGCCAGTGCGGTTTCTTGGGCGGCCATCCTTGCAGGTGCCGCTGGCGCTGCAGCGCTGTCGCTGATTCTGCTTATCCTGGGGGTGGGTCTGGGCTTGTCGGCCGTATCGCCCTGGTCGGGACAAGGCGCGGCGGCCGACACTTTTGGCGTCGCCACGATTGTGTGGATTTCATTCACTCAGCTTGCAGCGGCAGGCTTGGGCGGCTATCTGGCCGGGCGCCTGCGCACACGCTGGGCAGGACTCGATACGGACGAGGTCTACTTTCGGGACACGGCCCACGGGTTTCTTGCCTGGGCAGTTGCCACGTTGGTGACGGCAGGCCTGTTGACATCGGCCATCGGAGGCATCGTCCATGGCAGTGTGCAAGCCGGCGCGCAAATGACGTCTGGCGCCGCAAGCGCCGCATCCAGCGCAGCCATGCCGGCTGTGGCCGCAGGCGCCATGAAGGACGGTGCCTTGCCAGACCAGGGCTATTTTGTTGACGCACTCTTTCGGAAGAATGCCGAGGCTTCCTCGTCCGCGCCGGATGTGGTGGCGACTGTTCCCACCGTTGAGGGTTCCAATAACACCCCATCTGCAACTGCAAGCGCACCGGTGTCCGCATCCGTGTCCGCGCCTGGGTCTCCATCTGCATCGGCAGAAGCTGGACGCATCTTCGCCAATGCGATGGGCAAGGGGACCTTGCCGAGCGGCGATGCAAAGTACCTGGGTCAGCTGGTCGCCCAGCGCACCGGGATGCCCCAGGCAGATGCAGAAAAGCGGGTCACCCAAGTGTTTGGACAATTGCAGGCGAGTGCCAAGGAGGCAGAAACGGCCGCGCGCAATGCCGCCGACAAAGCAAGAAAAGCCTCTGCCTACAGTGCCTTGTGGTTGTTCGTGTCCCTGTTGATTGGCGCCTTCTTTGCCAGCCTGGCGGCGACTTTTGGCGGACGCCAGCGCGACCTGTTTTAACACCAGCCAAGGAGAAATCGTATGCGTTCGCTGCTGTTGTTCTTTCTGGGAGTTCCCATTCCCATCATCATTCTGCTGGCCCTTTTCTTGCATTGACCGGCCTATTGCTTCACTGCCTATTGCTTCACTGAAGAAAACCACTGGAGGAATCACACCATGGCGACCCCACCCAAGGCGAAAACCACAACGGCCCCTTCGAAACACCCAGAGGCGACTGCCATGCTGCGAGCCGATCACCAGCGTGTCAGCGGGCTGTTCGAACAATATGAAAAAACCCGTTCACCGGCCAAGAAGAAGGATCTGGTCACCACGATCTGTAACGAGTTGAGCGTTCACGCGCAGATCGAGGAAGAGATTTTTTATCCTGCGGTCAAAAAGGCCCTGCGCGATAAAGAGCTCGTCCCCGAAGCCACGGTGGAGCATGCGACGTTGAAAAGCCTGATCGCCCAAGTGGAAGGGGCCGAGCCCGATGGTGAAATGTTCGATGCCAAAATCAAAGTGCTGTCTGAATATGTCAAGCACCATGTGAAGGAGGAGCAGACACAAATGTTCCCTCAAGCAAAGAAGACCGCCCTGGACATGCGCGCATTGGGAGCTCAGATGGCGTTGCGCAAGGATGAGTTGTTGGCTTCCCGGCATACGCTCTGAACCACACCGGCCGTATCACGGGCAGCGCACAGAGACCGCCAACCGACAGCGGAAAGGGCCTGCTTACACGGCCTGGCCAACAGGGCCGATGCGTACTCAGACCATGAAGGTTTGGCAAGTGCGTGCATGTTGTTGTCTCAAACGGCAGGGGTTTCGTTCCAAAGAGCGACAACCCGTGTTGCCGGGTGGTTGGAAGCGTGGCCCAGCACGCTCACAGACGCGGGAAACAGCGCGAAATGTTGGCCTGTATCCAATGGCAGCCCTATCCAACGGACCGCCAGCGCAGCGCCAAATTGGGCATGGGAGAACAGCGCGACCCTGCCCTGCAGGGTGCACAGCCGCGCAATGAGCCGGTTGGCACGGATAGAGACGTGGGCAGGCATTTCGCCGTGCGGACATCCGTCGCGCCACACGTTCCAGTCAGGGCGTGCCTTGCGAATGTCTTCGGAGCGCAGGCCCTCGTAATCGCCGTAGTCCCATTCGGCCAAGTCCGGTTCTATTTCGCTCGCTGCCGCGCAGCCTGCCAGAGCGCAGGTCTGGCGCGCACGCAGGCGGGGACTCACCAGGATGTGCGTGAACACAGTTTCACCCAGGCGCTGCGCCAGTGCCCGCGCCTGGGACTCGCCATGCTCGGTCAGAGGCACTTCGGTGTGGCCGGTGTGTTGGCCGCTGAGCGACCAAGCCGTTTCGCCATGTCGGACGAGGTAGATTTCTAGCAAGGCAGTCACTGGTTTTCCATGCCAGGGTCGTACGCACCCCGCAGGGCAGCGCCATTGCAGCGGGCACGGTGCAGCAGCGCTTGCTGGGCCGCCGCGCGGTTCGCGGGCGCGCTGGCCCAGAGGTGCAGTGCCGGCTGCTGCAGCGCGCGAGCGAACGAGAAGGTCAGCGGCCAAGGGGGCAGTGCCGATCCGCTCCGTCGAAGATGCATGGCGTTGAGCCGTGCCGAAGCCAGCTCGCTCGATTGCCCGCCCGACAGAAAGGCGATGCCGGCCACTGCAGCCGGCACGGCACGGCGCAGACACGCCACCGTGGCCTCGGCCACTTCGTCCACCGAGGAGGGCGTGGAGCACTCCAAACCCGGCAACACCATGTTGGGCTTCAGTACCAGCGCCTCCAGCACCACGCCCTGGGTGTGCAGTTGGTCGAAGACTTGGTGCAATACCGTGTCGGTGACCGCCTGGCAGCGCGCCAAAGTGTGGCTGCCCTCCATGAGCACCTCTGGCTCAACAATGGGCACCAGTTCCGCTTCTTGGCACAGGGCCGCATAGCGCGCCAAGTCATGCGCGTTGGCTTCGATGCAAGCTGCAGTGGGCAAGCCTGCGCCGATGGTGAATACCGCGCGCCATTTGGCGAAACGCGCGCCCGCAGCGGCGTAATCCTTCAGGCGTTCGCGCAGGCCATCAAGCCCCTCCGTCGCGCGCTCAGCAGGGAGGCCTGCCAGGTCCACGGTGCCTTGATCGACCTTGATCCCTGGAAGGATGCCTGCCGCCATAAGCACCTGCACCAAAGGCGTTCCGTTCTGCGTCTTTTGGACCAAGGTCTCTTCATGAAGGATCGCGCCGCTGATGTAGTCGCCTAGACCAGGCGTTGTGACAAGCAGCTCGCGGTAGGCGCGGCGCGTTTCGCTGCTGGGCGCCAAGCCGACACTGGCAAAGCGCTTCGTGCAGGTGCCAATGCTCTCGTCCATGGCGAGCAAGCCCTTGCCGGCGGCCACGAGGGCCTGCGCTGTGGCGTGCAGGCTGGTCATGGCAAGGGCGCGCCCGGCAGAGCGGGCTCGATGCGGCCCGGGGTCGTCTGGCGAAGCACCAGCACCATCAGCGGGCCTGCCATGTCTGCGTCCACGTCGGGTACACGCCGCTTGAAGGCGGCGCGGTATTTGTCGACATCCGCCCGGTGCGCACCCAATTTACACCGTTCCATTTGTGCCATGGCATACCTCCTTCAAGGCGCGGGAGCGTTCGGCCTTCCAACCGCAATCTTTGGCAGAGCTTGGCCGTGTTGCTCGATCGGTTTGTAGTGTGCCTTCTGCGCACGGTGGCATGTCGGCCGACGCACCAGCCACGAATGGTCATCAAAACCGAAATTGAGGGGCTTGTCCAGTGTGAGCGGCATGTTGCAGTCCTTGTCGCTCGGACCCGGGGTCCAGGGTGGAACTCCTTCGCATAGAAATGCGCGCAACAGGCTGTATTTTTATATCGCCAGAAGGTACTTTTGCAAAAGCAGTATCGGGTGTAGTCTGTGTTACCGCACCCACATGGCGATCAGCCTTGGTCCGTGCGCGGCGCAGTGGTGCGTGAAATAGCGTGCAGACCCGACAACGCACCACTCTGGGCTCAGGTAGCCACGCCCTTTTGCCAGCCGGTCTGCTCCTGGAACCGCACACATGGTTGCCTTTCATACCGCGCGGTCGTTTCACACGGCCCCCTTGCCGGAGGTGCAGTTGCTGTCGAATGGTCGCTACCACGCAGTAGTTTCGCGGGCGGGCGGCGGATACAGCCACTGGAAGGGTGTGGCGCTGACGCGCTGGCGCGAAGACGCGACCTGTGACCCTTGGGGAAGTTTTTGTTATCTCCGCGACCGCACGAGCGGCCACATCTGGTCGGCGACCCTCCAGCCCACACTGCAGCAGGCCGACGTCTCTGAAGCCACCTTCTCGGTGGGACAAGCAACATTTCGCCGCCGCGACCATGGCATCGAGGTGGAAACCGAGATCGCCGTGGCTGGCGACGACGATGTGGAGGTGCGCCGAATCCGCATCACCAACCATTCGCGCCAGCAGCGGTTGCTGGACGTCACCAGCTATGCAGAGGTCGTGTTGGCGACTGCCGCGGCCGATGTGGCGCATCCAGCGTTTGAAAAGCTCTTCGTCGAAACCGAGATCCTGCCCGCATCGCGGGCCATTGTGTGCACCCGCCGTGCGCGCGCGCCGGGCGAAGCGACGCCATGCCTGTTCCACCTGCTGGCCCTGTCCAGGCCCAGCGCAGCAGCCGTGTCTTACGAGACCGACCGGGCCCGCTTTATCGGGCGTGGCCGCAGCACCGCCGATCCACAGGCGTTGGACAACCATGCGCCGCTGTCGGGCAGCGCTGGTGCCGTGCTCGATCCTGTGGTGGCGATCCGTTGCCCCATTTTTCTGGGCCCTGGCGCAAGCACCACCATCGCCTGGGTCAGCGGCGTTGCAGACACCCGCGACGCTTGCGCAAGTCTGGTTCAAAGGTACCAGGATCAGCGCATGGCCGACCATGCCCTGGCTTCTGCGCCAACACATGCGCAGGCGCTTCTGGACGGGCTGCATGTGAGCGCTGCCGACGCGCGACGTTATGCCGCCCTGGCCGCTGCGGTGCTGTATGCCAACGCCGTTCTGAGGGCCCGGCCCGCCGTGCTCTCCAGTAACCGACAAGGCCAGTCCAGCCTGTGGCGCTATGGCATTTCAGGCGATTGGCCCATCGTGCTGCTGCAGATCTGTGACCCGGGCCATCTGGAACTCGTGCGCCAGCTCGTGCAGGCACATGCGTACTGGCGCATGTCGGGCTTGCGTGTGGATTTGGTGGTGCTGGCGGAAAATCCGCAGCTGGAGAGCTCTGACCTGGCGCAGCAGGTGGTGGCGCTGGTCGCCGCCGAGGATGCAGCGGCCGCCATCGACAGGCCGGGCGGCATTTTTGTGCGTGCCAGCGCCGCCCTCCCGGAGGCAGATGCCGTTTTGCTGAAAACGGTGGCGCGCATCGTGCTCGATGGCCGTGGCGGGGCACTGGCGCAGCAACTTGCACAGCGCCTCCCGAGATCACCTGTCCCGCAGAGCACACACCATTTTCCCACCCTGAAACCTCCCCTATCCCAGCCGCAGGATGCGGCGTCAGAACAGGCGCTGATTTTTCCCAATGGCCTGGGGGGTTTCACAGCGGACGGGAACGAGTACGTCGTCACGCTCACGCCAGAGCGTATGGCGCCCATGCCCTGGATCAACATTCTGGCCAACCCCTTTTTTGGCAGTTTTGTCTCCGAGAGCGGCAGTGCACACACTTGGAGCGAAAACGCCCAGACATTTCGCCTGACACCCTGGTCCAACGACCCGGTCATCGATCCCAATACCGAGGCGTTCTATTTGCGCGACGAAGACAGCGGCCATTACTGGTCCCCCACCGTGCTGCCCAGCCCCATCCCGGGCGCGTCGTACGTGGCGCGCCACGGCTTTGGCTACAGCGTTTTCGAGCACAGCCAAGGTGACATCCACTCTGAGCTGACGGTGTTTGTCGCCCAAGACGCGCCGGTCAAGTTCGCACGGTTGCAGCTGTGCAATCGCTCGGAGCATGAGCGGCGTCTCTCGGTCACCGGCTATGTCGAATGGGTTCTGGGCGAGGAGCGCACCAAGACCGCCATGCACATTGGTACCGAGCGGGATGCGGACAGCGGCGCACTGTTGGCCTGCAACCCATACCACACGGATTTCACGGGCCGCACCGCGTTCTTTGATGTCGATGGCGCCGCTGATGCAGCTGCCAGCGCGTGTGGTGATCGCCGTGCGTTTCTGGGAATGCACGGCAACCTGCGGCGCCCGGCGGCAATGCAGCAGCTTCGGCTCTGCGGCAGCGTTGGGGTGGCGCTGGACCCGTGCGCCGCCCTGCGCGTCCCGTTCGTGCTGGCACCAGGGCAAACGCACGAAATCATTTTTCGCCTGGGGGCGGGCGCAACGCCCGAAGAAGCGCGCAGCCTGGTGCAACGCTGGCGCGGCCCGGCTTCAGCGCACGCAGCGCTGGATTCGGTACGGCAGTACTGGCGACACACGCTCGGTGCGGTGCAAATTCAAACACCAGACCGCGCGCTGGACCTTCTGGCCAATGGCTGGCTGCTGTACCAGACCCTGGCGTGCAGGCTCTGGGCACGCACCGCGTTCTACCAGGCCAGCGGCGCCTTCGGCTTTCGTGACCAGCTGCAGGATGCGATGGCCCTGGTGCATGCGACACCCGCTCGCGTGCGTGCGCACCTGCTGCTTTGCGCGTCGCGCCAGTTTCCGGAAGGCGATGTGCAGCACTGGTGGCATCCGCCCTCGGGCCGCGGTGTGCGCACGCGCTGTTCGGACGACTACTTGTGGCTGCCGCTGGCGGTGTGCCGGTATGTCGCAGTCACGGGCGACATGGGCGTGCTCACGGAACAGGTGGCCTTTCTGGAGGGCAGGGCACTGCAAGAGCACGAAGGTTCTTACTACGATCTGCCCACGCGCTCCGAGACCACCGCCAGCCTATACCGACACTGCATGTGCGCGCTCGAGCACGGCCTGCGTTTCGGCGCGCACGGCCTGCCCTTGATGGGCACCGGCGATTGGAACGATGGCATGAACCTTGTTGGCGCCGAGGGCAAAGGCGAGAGCGTCTGGCTGGGGTTCTTTCTGTGCCAGGTGCTGGCGCAGTTCGCGGCCCTGGCGCGGCGGCACGGCGATGCGGCATTCGCGCAGCGCTGCCAGGCCGAGGCGGCGCAGCTGCGTGGAGCGATCGAGCACAGTGCGTGGGACGGCGTTTGGTACCAGCGCGGCTGGTTCGACGATGGTTCGCCCCTGGGCACTGCAGGCAACGCGGAGTGCCGCATCGACTCGATCGCGCAAAGCTGGGCGGTGCTGTCTGGCGCAGCAGACGCCCAGCGCGCGCGCCAGGCGATGGACGCCGTCGATGCGCAGCTCGTGCACCGCGGCGCGGCGCTGGTCCAATTGCTCGATCCGCCGTTCAACCATTCGGCCCCCAGCCCCGGCTACATCCAGGGCTATGTGCCCGGCGTGCGCGAGAACGGCGGCCAGTACACCCACGCCGCGGTCTGGGCAGGCATGGCCTTTGCGGCACTGGGCGATGCAAAGCGCGCGTGGGAGCTGTGCACGATGCTCAACCCCCTCCACCATGCGGACTCCCCCCAAGCGCTTGCGGTCTACCAGACCGAACCCTACGTGATCGCCTCGGACGTGTATGCGCTGCCACCGCACACCGGGCGCGGCGGCTGGACCTGGTACACGGGCTCGGCCGGATGGATGTGGCGCTTCATTCTGGAGTCGCTGTTGGGCTTGCGCGTGGAATCGGACACGCTGCGCATCGTGCCGTGCCTGCCAGCGCACTGGGGCGCGTTCCAGGTGAACTATCGCTACCGCGCAACGCTCTACCTGATCGAGGTGCGGCAGACGCCCAAGCTACAGACCGGGCCGGCAGTCACTTTGGACGGCGCCGAGCTCCCTGGCCCGGCGGTCCCTTTGGTGGACGATGGCCGTGAACACGCAGTGGTTGTGCAAGTCCACACGACAGGAGACTCGCAATGCAAATCGGCATGATTGGATTGGGGCGCATGGGGGCCAGCATGGCCACCCGGCTGCTGCGCGGCGGCCACGATTGCGTCGTCCACGACCAGAATCCGCAGGCCGTCCAGAGCCTGGAGGCGCTGGGTGCGACCGGCGCCGCCTCTCTGCAGCAACTGGTTTCCACGCTGTCGCAGCCGCGCGCCCTCTGGCTGATGGTGCCAGCGGCTGTCGTCGATGCCCTGCTGGCGCAGTTGACGCCGCTGCTGGACGCTGGCGACAGCGTTATTGATGGAGGCAATTCGCACTACCACGACGATCTGCGCCGAGCCGCCGCCTTGCAGCCCCTCGGCATCCATTACGTGGACGTGGGGACGAGCGGCGGCATTGCCGGCCTGGAGCGCGGTTACTGCCTGATGGTCGGTGGCGACGAGGCCGTGCAGCAGCTTGCCCCGGTGTTCGAGACGCTGGCACCGGGCGCGGGAGTTTCGGCACCGACACCGGGGCGCGCCTCGGCTGCCAGCACGGCAGACCGGGGCTGGCTGCATTGCGGGCCGCACGGTGCGGGGCACTTTGTCAAGATGGTGCACAACGGGATCGAGTACGGCCTCATGGCCGCGTATGCCGAGGGCTTGAACATCCTGCACCACGCCGATGTTGGCAAGCACGCCCAGTCTTCGGACGCCGAAACGGCGCCGCTGCGGCACCCGGAGCGCTACCAGTATGAGATGGACCTGCCCGAGATCGCCGAAGTCTGGCGGCGTGGCAGCGTGATCGGCTCCTGGCTGCTCGACCTGACAGCGGTGGCACTGGCCGCCGATTCCACGCTTGCCGGTTTTGAGGGCCGCGTGTCCGATTCCGGCGAGGGCCGCTGGACGGTCCAGGCCGCCATCGACGAAGCCGTGCCGGTGCCGGTGCTGAGCGCGGCGCTCTATGCACGCTTTGCGTCACGCGGCGCATCCGACTTTGCCAACCGTTTGCAGTCGGCCATGCGGCATGAATTCGGCGGCCATGTCGAAAAACCGGTCGCCGATCCACCACCCAAGGATTGACATGGCACCCGACCTGACGCACCCGGCAGCACCCTGCGACGCGCTGGTGCTGTTTGGCGCCACAGGCGACCTGGCCCACAAGAAGGTCTTGCCAGCGCTCTATGCCATGCACCAGCACGGCACGCTGACCGTGCCAGTGATCGGCGTAGCGTCATCCCCGTGGACCCTGGAGCAGCTTCGCGCGCACGCCAAGAACAGCATTGAAGAGTCCGGTGCGGATGGCCATCCGGACCGGCTCGATTCGTTTCTTTCGCTGTTGCGTTACGTGAGCGGCGACTACCAGGACAGCGCCACCTTCGAAGCGCTCAAGCAGGCGCTGGGCACTGCGCGGCGACCGGCCCACTACCTGGCCATTCCGCCGGCCCTGTTTCCGACGGTCATTCGGGGTCTGGGCGCGACCGCTTTGGCGGCAGATGCCCGCGTCATCGTCGAAAAGCCGTTCGGCCGCGACCTCGCCTCGGCGCGCGCACTCAACCGTGTCGCGCTGGAGGTGTTTCCTGAGAGCGCCATCTTCCGCATCGATCACTTTCTGGGCAAGGAAGCGATCATGAATTTGCTTTATTTCCGCTTCGCCAACTCATTCCTGGAGCCGATCTGGAACCGCAACCACGTCGCGAGCGTGCAGATCACGCTGGCCGAGCAATTCGGCGTGCAGGGCCGGGGCAGCTTCTACGAAACGGCAGGCTGCCTGCGCGATGTGGTGCAGAACCACCTGTTCCAGATCGTTGCATTGCTGGCCATGGAGCCACCCGCTGGCCGGCATTTTTCCGCCGTCGATGCCGAAAAGCTCAAGGTGTTCCATGCGATGCGGCCGCTGTGCTCCAGCGCCCTGGTGCGCGGGCAGTACGCGGGCTACCGGCGCGAACCCCAGGTCAGCGATTGCTCGGAAGTGGAAACCTACTGTGCGCTGCGGCTGCACATCGACTCCTGGCGCTGGTCCGGCGTGCCCTGGTATCTGCGCGCGGGCAAGTGCCTGCCGGCCACGGCGTGTGAAGTGCTGGTGCGCCTGGAGTCCCCTCCGTTGCGGCTCTTCGCAGATGCCGTGGCCCCAGGAGAAGAGGGCAACTACCTGCGCTTTCGCCTGTCACCACACTCGCTGATTGCGCTGGCCGCGCGCGTCAAGCAGGCCGGCAAGGCCTTCGTGGGCGAACAACATGAGCTGGTGCTGATCGAGGAAGAAGCGGGTGAGCAGGCGCCCTACGAGCGCCTGCTCACCGATGCCATGGGGGGCGACCCGGCGCTGTTCGCGCGTGAAGACGCCGTGGAGGCTGCGTGGCGCGTGGTGGATCCGGTGCTCATCGCGCATGCACCGGCTCTTCCTTATGCGCCCGGCAGCTGGGGACCACCGGCCGCCGATGCGCTGATCGCCGAGCACGGCGGTTGGCACAACGCCATGGGGTGAAGCCACATACGGACCCGTTGAATTCAAGGAGCCATCATGAACAAAGCACAGGCATTGCACGATCTTGGCCAAAGTCTTTGGCTCGACAACATCACCCGCCCGATGCTCGACAGCGGCACCCTGGAGCGCTACATCCGCGAATTCGCGATCACCGGGCTGACCTCGAACCCGACGATCTTCGAGCATGCGATCGGCCAATCCGACGCCTATGACGAAGCCATTCGCAAAAAAACGCAGCAAGGCCACTCGGGCGAGGCACTGTTTTTTGAACTTGCGCTGGAGGATCTCAGGCGCGCGGCCGACCTGTTCAGGCCGGTGTTCGATGCCACCGATGGCGTCGACGGCTGGGTCTCGCTGGAGGTTTCGCCCTTGCTGGCCCACGATGCAGTCCAGACCATTGCGGCGGTAACGCACCTGCATGCGCTTGCCGAGCGCCCGAACGTGTACATCAAGATTCCCGGCACGCCCGAGGGCGTGGTGGCGATCGAGGAGTCGATCTTCGCGGGCATCCCCATCAACGTCACGCTGTTGTTTTCGCCAGCGCAATACCAGGCTGCGGTCGAGGCCTACCTGCGCGGCATCGCTCGCCGCATCGCGGCTGGGCTGAACCCGCGCGTCCATTCGGTGGCCTCGCTGTTTGTCAGCCGCTGGGACGTGGCGGCCAATCAAACGCTGCCCGCGCATCTGCACAACCGGCTGGGCATTGCCGTGGCGGCGCAGACATACCAGGCCTACCGGACGCTGTTGGATTCGGCGCGCTGGCACAAAATGGCTGCTGCCGGCGCCTGTACGCAGCGCTTGCTGTGGGCGAGCACCGGCACCAAGGACCCATCGGCCCCCGATACGCTCTACATCGATGCGCTGGCCGCTCCCGACACCATCAACACCATGCCCGAGAAGACGCTGCTCGCTTTTGCAGAGCACGGCCGGGCACAGCAGGCCCTGGCGGGCGACGGCAACGGCGCGGATGCCGTGATGGCTGCGTGCCGCCAGGCAGGTATCGACCCCGACGCGCTCGCCGAGCGATTGCAAGATGACGGTGCGCAAGCGTTCTCGTCCTCATGGAGCAGCTTGCTGGAGCACATCGCACACAAGGCACTTGCATTCACGCAAGCGGCTGTGCGATGAGCCGCATCGCTGTGCGGGGGGGCGCCGCCCTGCCGCCCTTGACCAGCCGGCCGGCCTGGCAGGCGCTGGTGGAACACCACCAGCTCATCGGCCATCGGCACCTGCGGCAGTTTTTTGCCGAAGATGCCCGGCGTGGCGAACGCCTCCATGCCGATGCGGCTGGCTGGTACCTCGACTATTCCAAGCAGCGCATCAACGACCAGACCCTGCGCCTGTTGCTCGGCCTGGCGGAGAGCAGCGGTCTGCGCGAACGCATCGACGCGATGTTCCGCGGCGACCCGATCAATGCGACCGAAAAGCGCGCATCGCTGCACACCGCATTGCGTGCGCCGGCGGGCGCACACCTGCTGGTGCAGGGGGTCGATGTGATTCCGGAAGTGCATGCTGTGCTGGACCGCATGGCCGCGTTCGCCGACGCACTGCGCAGCGGCCAATGGAGGGGCTACAGCGGCAAGCCCATGCGCAACATCGTCAACATCGGTATCGGTGGCTCCGATCTCGGCCCTGTCATGGCCTATGAGGCGCTGCGCCACTACAGCCAGCGCGACCTGCGCTGTCGTTTTGTCTCCAATGTCGATGCCACTGCGCTGGTCGAGGCTACCCGCGACCTCGATGCCGCTGAGACGCTGTTCATCGTCTGCTCCAAAACCTTTACGACGTTGGAGACCCTCACCAATGCCCACGCGGCGCGTGCCTGGTGCGTGGCGCAGTTGGGCGACGAGCGGGCGGTTGCCCGGCATTTTGTCGCGGTGTCCACGAACGCCGAGGGCGTGGCAGAGTTCGGCATTTCCCCGGCCCACATGTTTGGCTTCTGGGACTGGGTCGGCGGACGTTATTCGATGGATTCGGCAATCGGCCTGTCGTTGATGGTTGCCATTGGCGCCGAGCACTTTCGCGCGATGCTGGTCGGCTTTCATGCCATGGACGGGCATTTCCAAAGCGCGCCGTTTGGTAAGAATTTGCCGCTGCTGATGGGGCTGCTGGCGGTCTGGAACATCGATTTTCACCATGCCCAGACGCAGGCCGTGCTGCCCTACGAGCAGTACCTGACGCGCTTTCCGGCCTACCTGCAGCAGTTGACCATGGAGAGCAATGGCAAACATGTCACGCTCGCTGGCACGCGTGTGAACTACGCCACCTCCCCGATTGTCTGGGGCGAGCCCGGCACGAACGGACAGCACTCGTTCTACCAACTGCTGCACCAGGGCACGCCTCTGGTGCCGTGCGACTTCATCGGCTTCTGCCAGAGCCTGAACCCGCTCGGACACGACGCCAGCCAAACCGATGGGCAGCACAACCTGTTAATGGCCAGTTTTTTCGCGCAGACCGAGGCGCTGGCCTTTGGCAAGACGGCCGAAGAAGTGCGCACCGAAGGCACGGCAGAGACGCTGGTGCCGCACCGCGTGTTCGAAGGCAACCGCCCCAGCAACACCCTGCTGGCGCAGCGCTTGACGCCGCATGCGCTGGGCGCGCTGGTGGCGTTGTACGAGCACAGTGTATTTACCCAGGGCGCGATCTGGAACATCGATTCTTTCGACCAATGGGGGGTCGAGCTGGGCAAGGCCCTGGCGGGAAAGACAGCCGCTGAACTTTCCAGCGCCGACGCGCCTGTGTTAGCCCACGACAGCTCCACCAACACACTGATGCGCCGCTACCGGCAACTGCGCAAGGATCCGCCATGACCTCTGGTGATGAGAACACCCTCGACCTGCTGTGCATCAATACCTTGCGCACCCTCGCCATGGACATGGTGCAGAAGGCGAGCTCCGGCCACCCGGGTACGCCCATGGGGGCGGCGCCGACCGCCTACTGCCTGTGGCAACGCTTCTTGCGCTACGACCCGGGCGCCCCCGCGTGGCCGAACCGCGACCGCTTCGTGCTGTCGGCAGGCCACGCCTGCGCCTTGCTTTACGGGCTGCTTTATCTGGCTGGGGTGAGGGCGGCCTCGGGCAACGCCGGCAACACCACCGCTGCGCAGCCTGTTTCCATGGACGATCTGCAGAGCTTTCGCCAGGCGGGCAGCCGCTGCACCGGCCACCCCGAGCATGGCTGGACCGTAGGGGTCGAGACCACCACCGGGCCGCTGGGCCAGGGCGTGGCGACCAGTGTGGGCATGGCGATGGCGCAAGCCTGGCTGGCCGCCACCTACAACCGCCCCGGCTTCACGCTTTTCGACCACAAGGTCTACGCGCTGGCCAGCGACGGCGACATGATGGAGGGCGTCAGCGCCGAAGCCGCTTCACTCGCGGGCCATCTGGGTCTGGGCAAGCTGTGCTGGATCTATGACTGCAACCACATCAGCATCGAAGGCTCCACGGCCATCACCTTCACCGAAGACGTGGGCGCGCGCTTTGAGGCCTATGGGTGGCGGGTGCTGCATGTCGAGGATGCCAATGACATCGAACAGCTCACGGGCTGCTTGCAGCGGTTCTGCGAGGCCCAGGACCTGCCCACGTTGATCATCGTGCAAAGCCACATCGGCTACGGCGCACCGCACAAGCAGGACACCAAGGAAGCGCACGGCGAGCCGCTTGGCGCCGAAGAAGTGCGTCTGGCCAAGGAGTTCTATGGCTTCGACCCGAATGCACAATTCGCCGTGCCGCCCGGCGTGCAGGCGCATTTCAGCGCCCACCTGGGACAGCGCGGCGCCGACGCGCACGCTGCATGGCAAGCGCTTTACGCTGCGTACCAGGTGCAATACCCGGACCTGGCCGAGCAACTCGCTGCCATGCAGCAGGGCCGCCTGCCCGAAGGCTGGGACGCTGCGCTGCCCCGTTTCATGACCGATGCCAAAGGCATGGCCTCAAGGGACGCGGCCGGGCAAGTGCTCAATGCCATTGCCGCACGGATGCCCTGGCTGTTGGGAGGCGCCGCCGACCTGTCTCCGTCCACCAAAACGCACTTGGGCTTTGAATTTGCTGGCGCTTTCGAGGCGCCCGGCATCGCAGGCGATGCCAGCCCTGTGGGCAGCTATGCGGGAAGAAACTTCCATTTCGGTATCCGTGAGCATGCCATGTGCGCCGCCGCCAGCGGGATGGCGCTGGCGGGGCTGCGCCCATTTGCCGCCAGCTTTCTGGTCTTCACCGACTATGCCCGCGGCGCGATCCGGCTGGCCGCCATGATGGGTCTGCCCGTCATCTATGTCTGGACCCACGACTCGATCGCCATGGGGGAAGACGGGCCCACGCACCAGCCGATCGAACAGCTGGCATCGCTGCGCGCCATGCCCGGCATGGTGCTGCTGCGCCCCGCCGACGCCAACGAGGTGGTCGAGGCCTGGCGTGTGGCCATGCAGCTCACCGACCGCCCGGCCAGCCTGGTGCTCTCGCGCCAAGCCCTGCCTACGCTGGACCGCAGCCGCTATGCCAGTGCCGCCGGCGTGGCGCGCGGCGCCTACGTGCTCGCTGACACCACGGACGGCCCGCCCGAGGTGCTGTTGCTTGCCAGCGGCAGCGAGGTGGCGTTGTGCATCGCCGCGTACGAGCAGCTGCGCAGCGAAGGCATCCGGGCGCGCGTGGTCAGCATGCCGTCGTGGGAGCTGTTCGAGCGCCAGGACGGGGCCTACCGCGAGAGCGTTCTTCCCGAGGCGGTGCGGGCGCGTGTCTCGGTCGAGGCGGCGGCGGCGCTGGGCTGGGAGCGCTATGTCGGACGCCATGGCGCCATCCTGGCCATGCGCTCGTTCGGCGTGTCTGCCCCTGGCGCGGTGGCGCAAGCCCATTTTGGCTTCAATGCCGCGCATGTCGTCGCTGCTGCCCGGGAGCAGCTGGCCCGGCATGCGACTGCCACTTGAGAGGGAGCATCACTATGGGCACCCACCTCAGTCCTTTGGCCGGACAGCCGGCCCCGCCGGCCTCGTTGGTCGACGTGGACAAGCTCGTCGCAGCGTATTTTTCGGAACAACCCGACCCCACGGTGGCGGCGCAGCGCGTCGCTTTCGGTACCTCGGGCCACCGGGGGTCGGCGTTCGACGCGACGTTCAACGAAGCGCATGTGCTGGCCATCACACAGGCGATCTGCGACCACCGCCGGGCCCAAGGCACCACGGGGCCGCTGTTCCTTGGCATCGACACGCACGCCCTGTCGCCGCCCGCTTGCGCCAGTGCCCTCGAAGTGCTCGCCGCCAATGGCGTGGACGTGATGCTGGCTCCCCGCGGCGAATTCACACCGACACCGGCGATTTCGCATGCGATCCTGCGGCACAACGGCGTCGGCCGGGCGGCGCGGGCCGACGGCATCGTCATCACGCCCTCGCACAACCCGCCGCGCGACGGCGGCTTCAAATACAACCCCCCCCACGGCGGCCCGGCCGGCGAAGACATCACCCGGCTCATTCAGGCGGCGGCCAACCATTACCTGGAGCGGCGCCTGGAGGGTGTGCGGCGAACGCCCCACGCCCAGGCACTGAATGCGCCCACCACGCACCGCCACGACTACCTGGCCTGCTATGTCAGCGACCTGGGGCAGGTGATCGACATGGATGCCATCCGCAACGCCCAAATACGCATGGGCGTGGACCCGCTGGGCGGCGCTGGCGTGCACTACTGGGCCGCCATCGCCGAGCGCTGGAAACTGGACCTGAGCGTGGTTAGCCAAGTCGTCGATCCCACCTTTGCCTTCATGCCGCTCGATTGGGACGGGCAGATTCGGATGGACCCGTCGTCGCACTACGCCATGCAGCGGCTGATTGCCCTCAAAGACCGTTTCGACATTGCCTTCGCATGCGACACCGACCACGACCGCCATGGCATCGTCACGCCCGGCTGCGGGCTGCTGGCGCCCAACCACTATTTGTCGGTCGCCATCGACTACCTGTTCCGCCACCGGCCGCAGTGGGGGGCGCAGACCGCCGTCGGCAAGACCGTGGTCAGCACCCAGCTGATCGAGCGTGTCGCAGCCCGGTTGCAGCGCACGCTGTTTGACGTGCCGGTCGGATTCAAGTGGTTCTCGCAAGGCTTGCTCGATGGCCGCCTGGGGTTTGGCGGTGAGGAAAGCGCCGGCGCGGCGTTTCTCCGCCGCGACGGAAAGGTCTGGACCACCGACAAGGACGGCATCACCGCCTCCCTGCTGGCCGCCGAAATCACGGCCCGCACCGGTCGCGATCCTGGCGCGCTCTACCTTGCGCTGGCGCAGGAGCTGGGCAGCCCGGTCGCCGACCGCGTCGAAGCGCCGGCGAGCGCGCAGCAAAAGCAGCAACT
Source organism: Acidovorax sp. SRB_24 (assembly GCF_012931925.1). Lineage (NCBI taxonomy): Bacteria > Pseudomonadati > Pseudomonadota > Betaproteobacteria > Burkholderiales > Comamonadaceae > Acidovorax > Acidovorax sp. SRB_24. The sequence continues at coordinate 27,334 of NZ_MWOM01000028.1, read as the reverse complement.
GGCGGCGCTGTCACCGGCCCAGATCACGGCGACCGATCTGGCCGGAGAAAAAATCACGGCGGTTTTAAGCCAGGCCCCCGGCAATGGGGCACCGATCGACGGTATCAAGGTCTGCGCTCCCAGCGGCTGGTATGCCGCCCGCCCTTCGGGCACCGAAGACATTTACAAGATCTACGCGGAGAGCTTCCAAGGCGCCGACCACCTGCAACAGATCCTGCGCGAGGCGCAAGCGACCGTCGATGCGGCGTTGGCGCCCGCGCCGCGGTGAAGGAGCAAACGTGAAGGCGGATCGGCCCTGGGTGGACGTCACCCCTGACGACGAAGCGATGCTCGATCGCCTGCAGCGACACGCCTTCGGCTACTTTCTGCAGCACGGCAACCCGGTCAACGGCCTGGTGGCTGATACCTCGCGCCCCAACTCGCCCTCGAGCATCGCCACCGTCGGTTTTGCGCTGTCGGCCTACCCGGTTGGGGTGGAGCGCGGCTGGATTCCGCGCGCCGAAGCCGTGCAGCGCTGCCTGGTGGCACTGCGTTTTTTCTGGCACAGCGACCAAGGTGGCACGCCCGAGTCGACCGGCTGGCACGGCTTTTATTACCATTTCCTGGACATGGACAGCGGCCTCCGCGTTTGGGCCTGCGAGGTGTCGCTGATAGACAGCGCGCTGCTGCTCGCAGGCATGCTCGCTGCGGCAGCGTATTTCACGGACAGCACCCCGGCCGAGACCGAGCTGCGCGAACTGGCCCATGCGCTGTACGGCAGGGTCGACTGGCACTGGGCGCAACACCATGGCGCCGCCGTGGTGCACGGGTGGAAACCTGAAGGGGGGTTTTTGCATTACGGCTGGGAGGGCTACAGCGAGGCCATCCTGCTGTATGTGCTGGGACTGGGCTCGCCGACCCGTCCATTGAACACAGCAAGCTTTGAGGCCTGGAGCGCCACCTACCAATGGGAGAACCTGTATGGCTACGACTTCCTGTATGCCGGGCCGCTGTTCATCCACCAGTTCTCGCACGCATGGATCGATTTTCGTGGCATCCGCGACCGCTTCATGCGCGAGAAGCGCTGCGACTATTTTGAAAACAGCCGCCGCGCCACCTATGTGCAGCGCGAGTACGCCATCCGCAACCCGCGCAGCTTTGTCGGCTACAACGCGCAGTGCTGGGGTCTGACGGCCGGCGACGGGCCCAGCGTGGCACCGCAAAATGTTGCCGGCCGCCGCCAGGCGTTTTATGGCTACGCCGCGCGCGGCGTGCCCTATGGGCCCGACGATGGCACGATTTCCGTGCCTGGCATCGTGTCGTCGCTGGTGTTCGCCCCCGAAATCGTGTTGCCGACCCTGCGTACGCTGCTGGCGCGCAGCGGCGCAGCTGCCACCCGAGCGGTGCAGGCCAGCGGCTTCAACGCCACCGCGCGCAGTCCAGACACCCCGGCCGAGTCCGGCCCCTGGATATCGGAGGGGGAGTTTGGCCTGGACCAGGGCATGGTCGTGTTGATGGTCGAGAACTTCCGCTCGGGCCTGCTGTGGCGCCTGCTGCGTGCCTGCCCCTTCATGCAGACCGGTTTGCGCCGCGCCGGCTTTCGGGGTGGCTGGCTGGATACGGCCGCGCAGCCCTGAGCGCTGCGATACACCGCATGGCCATGCTGCCCGCCTCCGCTGTCCACCGCACGCGTGCGAGCGCTGCGCTGCAGCGCGAGTCCCTGCCCAACATGCGGCCCGCAGACTGGCGCAACCCGCCTGTGCGTGGCCACTACGACCTGCTGGTGATTGGCGCAGGCCCGGGCGGCCTGGCGGCAGCGCGCACGGCCGCGGCCGCTGGCGCCAAGGTGGCACTGGTCGAGCGCCAGCAGATCGGTGGCAATTGCATCAACGAAGGCTGCATCCCTTCCAAAACCCTGCTGCGCAGTGCGCAGCTATATGCCGAGATGCGCAGCGCAGAGCGCTATGGCGTGGCGCTGCCGCCCGCCGTGCCCGTGGATTTTGCCCAGGCCATGGCGCGCATGCGGCGCGTGCGCGACCGCCTGGGGCGCACCGACGCACCGGCGCAGCTGAGCGAAGCCGGGATTGAGCTCTACTTTGGCTGCGCCCGCTTTGTGGCCCCCGATGCGGTGGACGTCGAAGGCACACGCCTGCCGTTCAAAAAGGCGGTGATTGCCACGGGGTCGCGCGCGGTGCTGCCCCAGATCGAGGGACTGAACGAGGCGGGCTTTCTGAACAACGAGTCGGTGTTCGACCTCACGGCCCTTCCGGCCAGCCTGTTGGTCATTGGCGGCGGGCCGCTGGGCTGCGAGCTGGCCCAGGCCTTCGCGCGCTTTGGCACGCGCACCGTCATGGTCCATAGCGAACCGCTGTTTTTGCCCAAGGAAGAGCGCGACGCTGCGCAGATGGTGTCGGATGCCCTGGCGCAAGACGGTGTGGAAACCCATCTCAACTGCCGGGTCGTCAGCGTGCGGGCCGAGGACGGCGCCAAGCGCGTGCAGATGCTCAGTGCCGGCAACCTCTCAAGCACCGTGGTGCACGCCATCTTGACCGGCATTGGCCGCCGGCCCGCCGTGCAGGCGCTGGACCTGGAGCGCGCTGGCGTGGCTTACGACGCCAGCGCGGGCATCCACGTCGATGATTTTTTGCGCACCAGCAACCCGCGCATCTACGCGGTCGGCGACGTCTGCCTCGAGCACCGGTTCACCAACACGGCCGAGGCGTCTGCCCAACTGGTGGTGCGCAATGCGCTGTTTCTCGGGCGCCGGCGCATGAGCGCGCTGACGATCCCCTGGTGCACCTACACCGACCCGCAGGTGGCGCATGTCGGCCTGTATGTCCGGCACGCGCGCGAGCGCCACATCCCGGTCAAGACCTTCACGGTGCCGATGCACGACGTCGACCGTGCTGTCACCGACAGCGAAGAAGACGGTTTCGTGAAAATCCATGTCCGCGAAGGCAGCGACCATATCCTGGGCGCCACCATCGTGGGCCGCTACGCCGGGGAAATGATCAACACCGTGTCCCTGGCGATGGTGGCCGGCATCGGCCTGCGCCGGCTGGCCGAAGTGGTCCATGCCTACCCGACGCAGGGCGACGCCATCCGGCAGGCCGCCCGTGCCTGCGCCTGCGCGCACGCGTCCCCGCTGCTGGCCTGGCTCCAACGCAAGTGGCTGCAGCGATGAGAGGGTGCGGCGTGGGCACGCAAGGGGCCGCGAGTGCGAACATCGGCTGCGCTGCGATGGCTGTCCCGGCACGTTGGTTCACTGCGCGGACTGGGGTGAGAAACGGTGGCGGATGTGTCTGGAGCTGTCCGCACGGTGCGGCCGGCAAGAGGAGCGAGCCCATGGACCCCAATGTCCCGACCTTCAGGCCATGGCACGGCGCGTGGCCGGGCATCCCCGCCTTCGGCGTTGAGCCATGCGCTGTCTGCTGATCCTTGCCCACCCTCGCCGCGACAGTTTTTGCGGTGCACTTTTCGACGCCTACGCTGCGGGCGCACGCCAAGCGGGCGTGGAATGCCGGGAGCTGATCCTCAGCGCGTTGAAGTTCGACCCGAATGTCCATGCGGTCTCTCCCGAGCTGCAGCCACTGGAGCCGGACCTCGTGCGCGCGCAGCACGACATCGCCTGGGCCGAGCACGTGGTGTTCGTCTACCCCACGTGGTGGGGCACCTTCCCGGCACTGCTCAAGGGCTTCCTCGACCGCGTCCTGGTCCCAGGGTTCGCTTTTCGCCATGTCACGCACGACCGGTGGGACAAGCTGCTCGCGGGCCGAACGGCCGACCTGCTCACGACAATGGACACACCGCCGCCCATCTATCGGTTCATTTACCGGGCGCCAGGGCGCCAGGCGCTGGCGCGTGCCACGCTCGGCTACTGCGGACTGCGCACGGTGCGCGCTGACAGCTTCGGTCCGGTCATCGCCTCCGACGCTGCGCAGCGCAGCCGCTGGCTGGAGCGTGCGCGCGCGAGCGGTGCGCGCCTGGTGCACGGCGCCCTCTCGCCCGCGCAGCGCCGTGCGCAGCGGCTTCTGGCATGGCTTGCCGCGTTGCGCCTGCAGTTCTACCCGATGACGTGGATCGCCTACACCGTCGGGGCACTTGCCGCGGGCGCGGGCCCGCCGCTGGCGATGGCGCCGTACCTGCTCGGCTATGTGGCCCTGTTTTTCCTCGAAGCCGCGACCGTCTTCCTCAACGAATGGTTCGATTTCGACAGCGATCGGCGGAACCGCAACGCCGGGCCGTTCACAGGCGGCTCGCGCGTGCTGGTCGACGGCCGGCTCGACCGTGCAGCGATGCGCAAGGGCATCGCCCTGGCGCTCCTGGCAGCAGTGGCGGCGCTGGTCGCCCTGATCGCGGCGGCTCCGGCGGGTTCGGCGCTGCCGGTGGCCTTGCTGTATGCCGTGTTTGCCGCGTTCGCACTGTTCTACACGGTTCCGCCGCTCAAGCTCTCGCACCGGGGGCTTGGCGAACTCGATGTCGCGCTGACCCACAGCGTCGGCGCCATCCTGGCCGGTTATGTGGCGCAGGGCGGTGGCTGGAGCCACCGCGTCCCGTGGCTGCTGGCGCTTCCCCTCGGAATCGCCGTGCTGCCCTCGATCCTGCTTGCCGGTTGCCCCGACCGCGCGGCCGACCAGGCCGCGGCCAAGCGCACGCTCGTGGTCCTGCTCGGCAAGCGCAACACCGCGCGCCTGGCGATGGCGGCGACCGTCGCTGCGCCCGCCACGGCGGCGCTGCTGGCGCTGGCGCGGCCCGACATGGCGGCACTTCTGGGCTGGGGCGCCCTCGGCGGCGCTGTCCATGGCGCCTGGCTGTGCCAGCACCTGCGCAGGTTCACCGTGCAGGAGATGCCCGAGCGCATCGACGGCGCCATCGTGCTGGCACTCACGTTCATCCTCTGGTTCTGCATTCCGCCGCTGCTCGTGCTCGCGTGAGGAAGCCGCACCAGGCAGTACCCCGCATTCAGGCCAAGCGTCGCCATGGCAGCCTGGCCAGCGCGGCGCCTGCCGCCAGGCCCACGGCGTCGGCCAGCCAGTCGTGCCAGTCGCCATCACGCCACCAGGTGGCGGCCTGGGCCAGCTCAATCGCGCCGCCAAAGGCCAGCAGGCCGATCAGCACGCGCCCCGGATGGCGCGGGTAGACGCACAGGCCCCAGGTGCCCAGCGCGGCAAAGGCGCCCGCGTGCTGGGCCTTGTCCCAGATGTTCACGGTCTGGGGCGGCAGGTACTGCCCCGGCAGCAAGGACATTACCGCCACGCCCAGCAGCAGCACCCAAAAGCCGGCCACGGGCGCCCAGCGCAACGGGCCCTGGAGCACCGCGCGCCGCGTCATGCCGCCCCGCCTTCGTGGGGCGTGGGCTGCTGCTCGCGCAGGCGCACCAATGTGTGCAGCAGGCGGTTGACCGGCGTGGCAAGGCCCAGCGCCTCGCCGCGGCGCACGACGAAGCCGTTGAGGTGGTCGATCTCGGTGCGCTTGCCGCGCGCCAGGTCCTGTGCGGTGGACGACATCTGCCCCGGCATCGTGCGCGCCAGGCCCAGCGTGGACGCCAGGATGTCGTGCGGCAGCGCCACACCGCTGGCCTGGGCCACGGCCTGGCATTCGCGCACGATGTCGGCCATCACCTGGGCCACGGGCAGGTCGGGGCTCTGCACGGTCGCCCCGTAGGGCAGGCCCGAGAGGGCCGAGAGCGCGTTGTAGGCGCAGTTGAGCACCAGCTTGGCCCACAGGGCTTCGGTGGCGTTGCCGGACACCTGCACGGGCACGCCGGCGGCGCTGCAGACGGCCGCGATCGATGCACTGGCGGGCAATGGCGCAATCACCAGCTCGCCGCGCCCGTGGTGCCGGACGTGGCCGGGCGCCACCATTTCGGTGGCGACGTAGACCACCGCCGGGACGACCGCCCGCCCCAGCACCACCTCCAGGCGCTCGGCATTGTCCACGCCGTTTTGCAGGCTCAGCACCACGGCGCCATCGGCCAGGTGCGAGGCCATGGCGCGGCCTGCGCTCTCGGTGTCGGTGGATTTGACGCAAAAAAGCACCCACTGCGCGCCGCGCACGGCACTGGCGTCGGTGCTGGCCTGCACCGGAACGCGTTCCTGGAACGCCTGTGTCTCCAGCCACAGACCCCCCTGGCGGAGGGCCTCGGCATGGGCGGGGCGGGCGATGAGAGTGACTTCGTGGCCCGCGCGCGCGAGCATGCCGCCGTAATAGCAGCCCACGGCGCCCGCGCCCATCACAGCGATCTTCATGGCAGTCCTTTCGTTCGAGTTCGGTTGGCCCACACAGGGGTGGCCGGCGACGCCATTGTGCGGCGCCATCGTCCGGAGTCCATATACGCCCCGGGTGGCGCAGGTTGCCATGGTCGGTCCAAAATCGGGGCCTGCCGCAATGGCCGCGCCGTGCAGTTCCTGCAGGCAGCCTGGCGCCCACCCCCCTATTCAGAAAGCACTATGCAACTGCCTTCCATTTTCCACTTCGCGTTCAACGTCACCGATCTGGCGCAGGCACGCAGCTTTTACGGCCAGACGCTGGGCTGCCGCGAAGGGCGCAGCACAGACACCTGGGTCGACTTCGATTTCTTTGGGCACCAGATTTCGCTGCACCTGGGCGAGCCATTTGCGACGGCGCGCACCGGCCGGGTCGGCGATGCGATGGTGCCCATGCCGCACTTCGGCGCCATCCTGGAGCTGCCGGCGTGGCGGGCACTGGCCGATCGGCTGGCCGCCGCAGGCTGCGCGTTTGTGCTGCCGCCGCAGGTGCGCTTCAAGGGCCAGCCCGGCGAGCAATGGACCATGTTCTTCCTCGACCCGTTCGGCAACCCGATCGAGTTCAAGGCCTTTGCCACCGAGGATGCCATCTACGCCCACCAGTGAGGGATAGAGCGGCCTGCGGTGCAGGGGCGCGGCAGAGCCCTGCGGTGGTATTCTGGTGTGCGCACCCGGCGTACCTGACTGACTTGGACCGCCGCACACCTGGCGCTGCAGCGCCCATGCCCGTGGCAGGCACCCGGGCCCGAAGAAAGGCCGCCCCATGCGTCTTTTTGCCCTGGAACACAGCAAGGCCGCCTACCTGGCGGACTTCGCCCTGTATGGGGCAGCCGTCCTCGCACTGGCCGTGGCCCTGGGGTTTTTCGGGCCTGAGGGCCGGGGCGCGGAGTTGGCGGCCACGGCGCTGCTCGGGCTGGGGGCATGGACCCTGGTGGAATACGGTCTGCACCGCTTCGTGTTGCACGGCCTGCAGCCGTTTCGGCGTTGGCATGCGCTGCACCACGCGCATCCTGCCGCTCTGATCTGCACGCCGACGCTGCTGAGTGCCGCCCTCATCGCCTTGCTCGTGTTTCTGCCCGCCCTGCTGCTGAGCGACCTGTGGCGCGCCTGTGCGCTGACGCTGGGCCTGCTCACAGGCTACCTGGCCTATGCGGTGGTGCACCATGCGCTGCACCATGGGATGGCCCCGGGCCGGTGGCTGCAGCGGCGACGGCACTGGCACGCGCTGCACCACCGCGCGGGCGACCCCGGAGACTGCTATGGCGTGACCACGGCACTCTGGGACCGTGTCTTTGGCACTGGCCACCGGCCGGATGCCGACCGCAAGGCATGAAGTAAAACCACCCTGCGCGCTGTGGGGCCGCGGCGGTCGCCGCACAGGCGCCGTACCATGGGCACACCCTTTGCCACGCCCTTGCCGCCATGACGCCCGCTGCCGCTCCCACCACCTTGAAGATCGACTTTGTCTCCGACATCTCCTGCCCCTGGTGCGCCATCGGGCTGCATGCGCTGGAGCAGGCGGCCGAGCGCCTGCGCGGCGAGGTGTCGCTGGCACTGCATTTCCAGCCGTTCGAACTCAACCCGCAGATGGCACCCGAAGGCCAGGACATCGCCGAGCACCTGCAGCAGAAATACGGCGCCTCGCCTGCGCAGTCGCAGCAGACGCGCGACGCGATCACCGCGCGCGGCGCAGAGCTGGGCTTCGAGTTCCGCATGGACCAGCGCGCGCGCATTTACAACACCTTTGACGCGCACCGCCTGCTGCACTGGGCCGGTGAAGAGGGGCCGGCCGGAGCCCAGGCGGCGCTCAAGCATGCCTTGTTCACGGCCTATTTCACCGAGGGGCAGGATCCGAGCGACGCCGAGGTCTTGCTGCGTGCCGCAGCCAGCGCGGGCCTGGACACGCAGCGCGCGCGCGAGGTGCTGGCGTCGGACGCATTTGCCGGCGCGGTGCGCGAGCGCGAGCGCTTCTACCAAAGCCAGGGCATCCATTCGGTGCCGGCGGTCATCGTCAACGACCGCCACCTGATCCAGGGCGGCCAGCCGGTGGAGGTGTTCGAGCAGGCGCTGCGCCAGATTGCTGCTGCAAGCTGATGCATTTGCTATCCAATAAATAGCTATCAGCCCTTGTTCAGTAAGCGTTAGAGGGCGATTTGAGGCTATTTCTACCTCCCGGCCCGTCCGGGGAGACTTTCTTGCCCGCGTCTTGGGCGACCAATTCAAGGAAACCAATCGGTCGCTCGTGGCACAAGCCCCCGCGATGAGCCTCCAACGTACGCTGCCTGGCGCTGGGTTGGCGGTGTGCCGCCGCCGTGCGCCAGAACAATTTTTGCACCGCGGTCGCAGGGCCGCGCGTCACCGAGGCGTGGCATTCGTCCAATGCGCTGGATCAGAGGCCCGGGATTTGTCGGGTTACTTAACACTCCGTTGAAGCCGGTCCGACGGATTCAAAAAAAACTTTGCTAAATCAATGTCTTATGGCCATTTTCTAATCTGGCATGGATAGTGCTTGATCACAGTGCAAGTCCTTTTTGATTCCTAACGTAGGAGGTTCCATGTTCAAACGCACCTTTCTAGCGGCCGCTGTTGGTGCCGCACTGCTGATCGGACCGGTTGTATCCGCCAACGCCATTGAACTCACGGCGGGCAATTACAAGATCACGTTCGACAACTACGACTCTGGCACGCTGGGCTATGGGGATACGGCGGGTGTCAAGTGCACGACGGTGGCCGGATGCAATGCAGCAGCAGCCAGACCAGCGCCCGGAACTACCAGCGATACGGCGGGCATCTTGTCGATAGCCGCTATCGAAAACCTGAGCACTGGCCAGACTGAATACGTACGCGGTACTTCCAGCACGCTGGGCGGTATCACGTTCGGCCCCTATCTGACCGGGGTTTTTGGCGGGCTCAACGATTACTTCGTCGAAGTGGGGACTCTGGGGGGTTCGCCAACAACGCTGGCCAATTCCGTAGGAGGATTTTTCAGAATTTATAGCAACGCGACAGATTACAACCCGACCCTCGGTCCGACGGGCGCCGGTGTGAGTTTGGATGCAGGAACGTACCCTGGCATCACGGGCGGAAGTCTTCTCTTGGGAGGCGTCTTTGCAGGCGGTGCCGTGATTGCGGGTGACTCGACCACCAGTTACACATCGCTCTTCAATAACGCCTCTGTCGCTGGCAATGGGCAAGGTTTTCTTGATTTCACGAGCGGCTCCGCGCTGGCATTCTTTGACACGAATTCTCTGACCAACAGAAATGGTGGCAAAAATGACGCCTTTTTGACAGTGGCTTATGACGACGTGAATGGGGTGGCCAGCAGCATTGGCTGGACAGTCAAGTCGGTGGCCCAAGTCACTGGCCAAATTCCGGAGCCTGGCTCCATCGCACTGTTGTCCATGGCCCTTTTCGGTCTGGGTGCAGTGACACGCCGGCGCAACAAACAAGGCTGAGCGATGGCGCGGCGCCTCGGAGCGCAGCGGCGAAGCGGGGCATGAAGCCCCGCTTTTTTTGGTCGGTGCGGCAGCCGTTGCGTGCTGTGCAAGAGCGCTGGCGCACAGGTGCGCCGCTATTTTTTCAGCGGAATCGGCGTGGCGCGGTCCACCGGCACGGCGGTGACGCTGTTCTGCGGCGAGCCGTCGATCAGCTTGTCGGAATAGGTCAGGTACACCAGCGTGTTGCGCGGCGCATCCACCATGCGCACGATGCGCAGGCGCTTGAACAGCAGGGACATGCGTTCGCTGAACACTTCCTCCTGCTGGCGCAGGGGCTTGGGGAAGGTGACGGGGCCGGTCTGGCGGCAGGCGATCGAGGCTTCGGCCCGGTCTTCGGCCAGGCCCAGCGTGCCCTTGATGCCGCCGGTGCGCGCGCGCGAGACATAGCAGGTCACGCCCGGGGCGCCGGGGTCGTCGTAGGCTTCCACGAGGATGTCGTGGTCGCGGCCTATCCACTGGAAGGCCGTGTCCACGCTGCCGATCTTCTCGGCCTGGGCGCTGGCGCAGGCGGCCGCGGCCAGGCAGACGGCGCCAAGGCGCAGCGAAAGAAGGGCGGGGCGGGGCAGTGCGTGCATGGTCCAGCGATTGTGCCGCAGGGCCCTGCGTCGCGCGGTCCGGCTGCGGCGCACCCGGAAATGGATGGCCCGGTTTCCAAGCCAAATTGGCCTCTAGCGCTGATGCAGCAAGGGTATGCAGCTACTGAACTGGTAGTGAAACGCAAAAGGCCCTGGCGAGCGCACCAGGGCCTTGTCGCAGGCGTTGGCGTGCGCTGGCTTCAGCCTTCGCTGCAGCGCCGCGCCAGGTGGGCCAGCGCCTCTTCGACCTGGTCGACCAGCACCAGGCACAGGTCGCCCGGTGCCAGGCGCGCCAGGGCGGTGTCGATGGCCGTGAATTCGCCGTGGATCTCTTCGGTGTGCGTTGTGCGCACGGCGCCCTGCAGGCCCTGGCGCAGCAGGGCCATCACCTCGCCGTCGCCGCGCCCGCGCTGGGCCGCGTCCTGGTAGAGCAAAACGTCGTCGAACGCCGCGCCCAGGATCACGGTCTGCGCGCGGATGTCCTCGTCGCGCCGGTCGCCGGCGCCGCTGATGACCACGCTGCGGCGCTGGGCCGGCAGCGCGTCCACGGCGGCCACCAGGGCGCGCATGGCGTCGGGGTTGTGGCCGTAGTCGGCGATCACGGTGGCGCCCCTGTAGTCCATCAGGTTGAAACGGCCGGGGGCGTTGTCGCTGTCGTTGACAAAGCCCGAGAGGCCGCGCCGGATGGTCTGCCATGGCAGGCCCGCGCCCCAGGCGGCGGCCACGGCGGCCATCACGTTCTCGACCTGGAAGCCGATCTTGCCATTGCGCGTGATGGGCACGTCGCGCAGGTGGATGTTCTCGCGCCACGAGCCTTCGGCGGCGACGATGGAGTCGCCATCGACGTACACCGAGCGGTGGCCCTGCGCGCGGTGCGTGGCCATCACGGGGTGGTGGCGGTCGGCGGCAAAGAAGATGATCTTGCCGGGGCAGGCGGGCGCCATTGCGGCGGTGATGGGGTCGGCGGCGTTGAGCACGCCGTAGCCATCGTGCGCCACGTTCTGCACGATCACGCGCTTGAGCACGGCCAGGTCTTCGACCGTGGAGATGAAGTTCATGCCCAGGTGATCGCCCTCGCCGATGTTGGTGACCACGGCCACCTGGCAGCGGTCAAAGCCCAGGCCCTCGCGCAGGATGCCGCCGCGCGCCGTTTCGAACACGGCCGCGTCCACTTCCGGGTGCAGCAGCACGTTGCGCGCGCTTTTGGGGCCGGAACAGTCGCCGCTGTCGATCTGGCGGCCGTTGACGTACACGCCATCGGTGTTGGTCATGCCCACGCGCAGGCCCTGGGCCGCAAACAGGTGGGCGATCAGCCGCGCCGTCGTGGTCTTGCCGTTGGTGCCGGTGACGGCGACCACGGGAATGCGGCCGTCGTTGCCGTGGGCAAACACCTCGCCCACCATGGCCTGGCCAATGGCGCGCGGTTTGCCATACGACGGCGCCAGGTGCATGCGCAGTCCGGGCGCGGCGTTGACCTCGACGATGCCGCCGTTCTGTTCCTCGATCGGGTGCAGCACGCTCTCGCACACCAGGTCGACTCCGCAGATGTGCAGGCCCACCATGCGCGCCGCCGCCACGGCGCGCGCGGCCACGTCGGGGTGCACGTCGTCGGTCACATCGGTGGCGGTGCCCCCGGTGGACAGGTTGGCGTTGTTGCGCAGCACCACGCGCTGGCCCTTGGGCGGCACGGAGTCGGGCCCAAGGCCCTGCGCGGCCAGGCGCGCGATGGCAATGTCGTCCAGCCGGATCTTGGTGAGTGATGTGGCGTGCCCCTCGCCGCGGCGTGGGTCGAGGTTGACCAGGTCGACCAGCTCACGCACGGTGTGTATGGCGTCGCCGAGCACCTGCGGCGGCTCGCGGCGCGCGGCGGCCACCAGCTGGTCGCCGACGACCAGCAGGCGAAAGTCATGGCCGGGCAGGAAGCGCTCGACCATCACCGTGCCGTATTCGGCGGCGGTGGCGTAGGCCTCTTCGAGCGCGGCGCGCTCGGTGATGTTCACCGTCACGCCCTTGCCCTGGTTGCCGTCCTGGGGTTTGACGACCACGGGCAGGCCCACTTCGCGCGCCACGGCCCAGGCCTCTTCCATGGTCTCGACCGGGCGGCCCAGCGGCACGGGCACGCCGGCGGCGTGCAGCAGGCGCTTGGTCAGATCCTTGTCTTGCGCAATCGATTCGGCCACGGCGCTGGTGGAGTCGATCTCGGCCGCCTGAATGCGGCGCTGTTTGGAGCCCCAGCCAAACTGCACGAGGCTGCCCTGGGTCAGGCGCCGCCACGGAATGCCGCGTGCCGCGGCGGCTTCGACGATGGCGCCGGTGCTCGGGCCCAGGCGTTCTTCCTCGTCGAGTTCGCGCAGTCGGGCCACCACGGCGTCGCCGTCGAAGCTGCCGCTGCCCAGCGCGGCCTCGATCAGGGCCTGGGCATCGTCAAAGGCCTGGCGGCCCACGGCCTCTTCGGTATATTCAACGATGACCTGGTAGACACCCGATTCGGCGGTGGCGGCGGTGCGGCTGAAGGTGACCGGGCAGCCGGCCTGCGCCTGCAGTGCCAGCGCTGCGGACTGCAGCACATGGGCCAGCGAGATGTCGCTGTCGCTGCCCTCGGGGTGCAGGGTGCCGATGGCCGGGAACAGCGCGCGCAACCGGGCTTCAAAGCCGGCGATCTGCGCCATCGCGCGTTCGTGGTCGGCGCAGGACACGACGGCCTCGATGGCGGTGTTGCGGCTCCAAAGGTTGGGGCCGCGCAGGGCCCGAATGCGGGATACGTCCATGGGGTTCTTTCGATGCTGCGGCGGGGCCCGGGGCCCCACGCATGGGCAAAGTCGGGCGGCTCAGAGAGGAAGAAGGGTGCGCGGGCTGCCGCTGGCGGACAGTCCGGGCTCGAAGGTCTTGATGCCGGCGGCAATCAGGTCGGGCGCAATGTCCAGCGCCCAGGCGGCGGCGATGGCAGCCAGCAGTGTGGGGGTGTCGTGGCCGAACCCCAGGCGCTCGGGCGCACCGAGCGACTTCTCGCTGCTGCCGCTGGCCAGCACGACGTGGCCACCGTGCAGCAGCACGGCGCGGCCCTGGTCGGCGGCGCGGTGCGCGGCGATGGCCGGGTTCTGCGCATCCGTGGAATACAGGATGACTGCGCCGTCGCACAGGCGCGCCAGGGCAGCCACCTGCGGCTCGTCGGCATTGAGCACGGCGGCGCCGCTGGGCAGCACCACATCGACCTGGGTGCGCAGCACCCGGGCCATCTGCTCCGGTTCCTGGATGTCGAACATGCCCAGGTCGTGCGCGCCGTCCATGTCGGTCACCACGCCCACGGTGCAGCGGTCGTAGGCGAGGCCGTCGCGCAAGATGGTGCGTGCGTCGTTCTCGATCACGGCGGCCTGCACCATCTGGCTCATCAGCAGGCGGTGCGCGCCTTCCCAGTCGGCGCAGTCGCGCGTGTCCACGCGGCGCTCGTTCATGAACATGCCGTCTTTGCAGGCCAGGCCCGTGTAGCGCCCGCTCAGGTGCACGAGCCAGGCCACCAGGCGGGCCAGGGTCGAGGTGTCGCGCGAGCCCGCCACGCCCACCACGGGAATGCGGCCGGCGTCGCTCTCGCTCTTGCCTTCCTCGATAGGAAACAGGTGCTCGGCAATCGCCTGGCCCACCGGGCGCGGCGCGCCGACGGCGGGCTTGAGGTGCATCAGGAGGCCCGGGCCGGCATTGACTTCGACGATGGCACCGCTTTGCGCGTGCAGCGGGCGCGAGATGTCTTGCGCCACCATGTCGATGCCGGCAATGTCCAGGCCGACGACGCGCGCGGCGAGCTGGGCGATGTAGGCCACCTCGGGGTGGACCTCGTCGGTGCAGTCCACGGCCACGTTGCCGTTGCGCTGCACCACCACCTGGCGGCCGGCGGCGGGCACGGCGTCGGCATCGAGCTCCTGGCGCTTGAGTTCAAGCTGTACCTTGGAATCGGTCGCCAGGTCGATGATTTCGAGCGGGTACTCTTCCTCGTAGCCGCGGCGCGGATCGGAGTTGAGCTGGCTGTCCACGAGTTCGCGCACGGTGGAGCGGCCGTTGCCGGTGATGCTGACGAGCTCGCCGCGCGCCGCCGCCACCACCTTGCCGCCCACCACCAGCAAGCGGTGCTCGTCGCCGGGGATGAAGCGCTCGACCATGACTTCGCTGCCTTCAGGCTCGGCCACGTGCCAAGCCGCTTCGATGTCTTCGCGCCGGCGCAGGTCGAGCGTCACACCGCGGCCGTGATTGCCGTTGGATGGCTTGACCACCACCGGCAGGCCGATGTCCTGCGCGGCCTCCCAGGCCGCCTCGGGGCTGTCGACCACCTGGCCCTCGGGCACGGGCACGCCGCAGGCCTTGAGCAGGCCCTTGGTCAGGTCCTTGTCGCTGGCAATGCCCTCGGCGATGGCGCTGGTGAATTCGCTTTCGGCCGTCCAGATGCGGCGCTGCGCGGCGCCATAGCCGAGCTGCACCAGGTTGCCGTCGTTCAGGCGGATGTGCGGAATGCCGCGGTCGGCCGCGGCGGTGACGATGCAGGCCGTGCTCGGGCCGAGATACCGGTCGTCGACCTCGGTGCGCACGCGCGCCACGGCGGCGGCGACATCGAAGGGCTCGTCGTTGATGGCCGCCATGATGAGGCGGTGGCCTTGCTGCAGCGCCATGCGCGCCACCTGCTCTTCGCGGGCACGGAACACCATGCGGTAGACGCCGCGCTGCGAGGTGCTGCGCGTCTGGCCAAAACCCGTGGGCATACCGGCGAGGTTGAGCAGCTCAATCACGACGTGTTCGAGCACATGGCCGCACCAAGTGCCCTCCTGCAGGCGCTGCAGAAAACCGCCGCGCTCGCCGACGCCGCAGTGATGCTCGACCAGGGCCGGCAGCCAGGTGGTCAGGCGGTCGTTGAAGCCGGGCAGTTTGTGGGAGGGGCAGTCCTCGAGCGCGCCGAGGTCCAGCCAGACTTCCAGCACGGGGCGGTAGGTCCAGATGTTGGGTCCGCGCAGGTAGTTGATGCGCAGCAGTTCGATGTCTTTGATTTTTTCCATGGGTCGCAACGGGTCAGTGGAGGCCGGTCGTGCCGAAGATGACGGGAGATTGTGCGCCGAGTTTGGCACGGGTCCGTGCAGTGCGGCGGCGTGGGCAGGCACACGGTGTTGCGTGCTGCCAGCGGGTTTCGGTCAGAATTCGGGCTCTTGCACGCACCGCCGCCGTGCAGCGTTTTCCGCGCAAAGCCGAATCAAAATGCAACATCTCCCTCCTGTGGACGCCTCGGGTGTCTTTCTTGGCCCCCTCGGGACCGCATTGCGAGCACAGCTCGCACCTCACGAAAACGTGCTGGCCTCGCTGGAGGTTGACCTGAGCGCCCGAATGCAGTTTGGCGCCGGGGCCGTGGCACTGACCGAGGACCGGCTGCTGGCCTGCGAGCCCGGCACCAGCGACTGGCGCGACTGGCCGCTGGCACCCGGCCTCGCACTGCGCCTGGTGGACCATGGCGGCGTGGGCACGCTGGAGCTGCACGACCCGGCGCAGCGCCTCGCGCTGTGGCGCTTTCGCCTGGCCCACCACGCGCAGGCGCTGCGCCTGGTGCAGCGCTTTGAGCTGCAGAGCGCGCGCCTGGGTGCCGCCACGGCGGCCGCGCCGGCCGACGCGCAGGACGCCACCTGCCCGGTCTGCCACGCCGTGCTGCCGCCCGATACCGAAGAATGCCCGGCCTGCGCGCGCGCGCAGCCGCCGCAGCCATCGACCTGGGTGCTGCTGCGGCTGTGGCGCTTTGCCCGGCCCTACCGCATGCAGTTGGCCGCCGGCTTCGGGCTGACGCTGGCCTCCACGGCCGCCACGCTGGTGCCGCCGTACCTGACGATTCCGCTGATGGACGATATCCTGATCCCGTTCCAGAACGGCCAGCAGATCGAGCCCGGCCTGGTGCTGCTGTACCTGTCGGGCCTGCTGGCCTCGGCGCTCGCCGCCTGGGGCCTGGGCTGGGCGCGCACCTACATCCTGGCACTGGTGTCCGAGCGCATCGGCGCCGACCTGCGCACGACCACCTACGAGCACCTGCTGCGCCTGTCGCTCGATTACTTCGGCGGCAAGCGCACCGGCGACCTGATGGCGCGCATTGGCTCGGAGACCGACCGCATCAACGTCTTCCTGTCGCTGCACGCGCTGGATTTCGTCACCGACGTGCTGATGATCGGCATGACGGCGGCCATCCTGTTCTCGATCAACCCCTGGCTGGCGCTGGTCACGCTGGTGCCGCTGCCCTTCATCGGCTGGATGATCCACACGGTGCGCGACCGCCTGCGCACGGGCTTCGAGAAGATCGATCGCGTTTGGAGCGAGGTGACCAACGTGCTCGCCGACACCATTCCCGGCATCCGCGTGGTCAAGGCGTTTGCCCAGGAAAGGCGCGAGGCGCAGCGCTTCCACGAGGCCAACCAGCACAACCTGGAGGTCAACGACAAGCTCAACAAGACTTGGTCGCTGTTCACGCCCACGGTGTCGCTGCTGACCGAGATCGGCCTGCTCGTGGTCTGGGGCTTCGGCATCTGGCTGGTCTCGCGCAGCCAGATCACGGTCGGTGTGCTGACGGCGTTCATCGCCTACATCGGGCGCTTCTATGGCCGGCTCGATTCAATGAGCCGCATCGTCTCGGTCACGCAGAAGGCCGCTGCCGGTGCCAAGCGCATCTTCGACATCCTCGACCATGTGAGCAACGTTCCCGATCCGGTCCAGCCGGTGAAGCTGGAGCGGGTCCAGGGATCCATCGCCATGCACCGGGTCGGATTTCGCTATGGCAGCCGCGCCGTCATCAAGAGCCTGAACCTCGTGATCCGCCCTGGCGAGATGATCGGCCTGGTGGGTCAGAGCGGCTCCGGCAAGAGCACCCTGGTCAACCTGATCTGCCGCTTCTACGACGTCAGCAGCGGCTCCATCCGGGTCGATGGCGTCGATGTGCGCCGGCTCAAGGTGGCCGATTACCGGCGCCACATTGGTCTGGTGCTGCAGGACCCGTTTCTGTTCTTCGGCACCATTGCCGAGAACATCGCCTACGGCAAGCCGGACGCCACGCGCGCCGAGATCATTGCCGCGGCGCGCGCCGCGCATGCGCACGAGTTCATTCTGCGCCTGCCGCACGGCTACGACTCGCTCGTGGGCGAACGCGGACAGGGGCTCTCGGGCGGAGAACGCCAGCGCATCAGCATTGCGCGCGCGCTATTGATCGACCCGCGCATCCTGATCCTCGACGAGGCGACCTCGGCCGTGGACACCGAGACCGAGCGCGAGATCCAGACCGCGCTCGACAACCTCGTGCAGGGCCGCACCACCATCGCCATTGCGCACCGCCTGTCCACGCTGCGCAAGGCCGACCGCCTGGTCGTGATGGAGCGCGGCGAGATCGTCGAAGTAGGTCCGCACGACGAACTCATGGCCCGCGAGGGCGCCTACTGGCGGCTGTACGAGGCCCAGGCGCGGCGTGCCGAGGAGGATGCGCAGGCCGCCGGCGTCGTGCTCGACAGCGGCCTGCTGCACCCGGCCCATCCTGCCGGCAACTCCTGAAACGACACGCCATGCTCCTGTCTACATCCCCTTCTCTGCAACTGCACCGCAACGCCCATGGCCGCCTGGTGCTGACCCTGCCCGACGGCAGCGAACACGCGGGCGTGCTGCCCGTGCGCGCCTTTCCGATCGCCGCTCCCGACGAGGGTCTGTCGCTGGTCGGCAGCGACGGCCACGAACTGCTGTGGATCGAGCGCCTGGGCGACCTGCCCGCGTCCGTGCGCCCGCTGATCGAGGAGGAGCTGGCGGTGCGCGAGTTCGTGCCCGCCATCCAGAAGATCCACAGCGTGTCGAGCTTTTCGACGCCCAGCACCTGGGAGGTGGACACCGATCGCGGACCGACCCAGCTGGTGCTCAAGGCCGAGGAGGACATCCGCCGCCTGGGCGGCCGCACACGGCTGTTGATCGCCGGCAACGACGGCGTGCAGTATTCGGTGGCCGATACCACGGCGCTCGACCGGGCTTCGCGCCGGCTGCTGGAGCGCTTCCTGTAGCGTGCCCACCGGGTCCAAGTGCCTAGGTGAAAACCCGGTTTTTGCACCAAAGGCGCAAAAAGGGCTCAACTTCCCCGGCTTTTTGCCGTAATGGGTGCACGAGGAGGCCGTAAAGCCTTTTTTGTTTCTCTCAACCGTGGGCCACTGCCATGCCACTGCCACCTGTAGACCGATCGCCGCCCTGGCGTCCCCAGGGCGCTGACTTGTATTCGACCGGAGCGTCGGGTGCGGTGCCTGTGCGCCCCGTCCAGGTCGCCAACCCGGTCGAGTCCATGGACCGGCTGGGCGGGGGCGCCATCGTGACGACGCCGGACACCCCGTCGTCGCCCGAGGCGCCCAACCGCGACTGGACCGAGGTCAAGAAGAAGGAAACGGTCGAGGAGCCCCCCGAGCCGCCGAAAGAGCCCATCTCCAAGCAGCTGCTGGAGTTCATCCAGGCCATGTGGCGCGCCAGCGGCAGCGCCATCGAGATGGCGCAGGAGATCAACAAGACCACGCTGGCCGAGCGCATGGCGCAGCAGGCCAAGAACGAGCCGCTGACCTACGCCGACCCCAAGGCCAAGCGCACCGGCGGTCTCTGAAGCGCGCGCTCTGCGCGCACCGCCCTCGCCACGGTTGTGCAGGCCGCGGCGCGCCGCCGCCGATCAGTCCGCGGACGGCGGCGGCTGGTTGGCGATGCCGCTGCTGACATGGCCGGCCGGCACATGCAGGGCGGCGCTGCTGACATGACCGGTCTGGTCGTCGAAGAAGAAGTCCGGCTCGAACTCGCGCAGGAACTCCCCCTTGGACAGCCCGCCGAGGAACATCGCCTCGTCCACGGCGATCCTCCAGTTCATCAGCGTCTGGATGGCGCGCTCGTGGGCGGGCGCGCCGCGCGCCGTGACCAGCGCGGTGCGGATGCGCATGCCGTGCGCGCCGCTTTGCTGCAGCCGGTGCAGCGCCGACAGGAAGGGCTTGAACGGGCCGGGGGGCAGAGGCAGCAGCGCCTTTTCGACCTCGTGGGCCTGGAAGGCATCGAGCCCCGACGACTGGTACACGCGCTCGGCCTCGTCCGAGAACAGCACGGCATCCCCGTCGAACGCGATGCGCACCTCCTGCGGGTGCGTGGCGCTGGCCTGTACCGACTGGGTCGCCACACGGGCGGCCGGAAAGCCCATCGCCAGCGCCTCGTTCACATCGGCGCCGTTGGCCGACAGGAAGAGGTGCGCGCCCAGCGGGCGCAGGTAGCGAAACGGCTCCGCGCCCTGCGTGAACACGCCGCGCTGCACGCTCGCGAGGCCGTGTGCCCGCGCCGAGCGGAACACGCGCATGCCGCTGACCGGGTCGTTGCGCGAGAGCACCACGACCTCCACGCGCTGCTGCCCGGGTTCGTTGAAGGCCAGCAGCTTCTTGACCAGCGAGAAGGCTACGCCCGGGCGCGCCGTGACATCGAGGCGCTCGAGCTGCAGCTGCATGTAGTCCTGCGCCCGCCCCTGGTCGAACAGGCGGTTTTCCTCTTCGAAGTCGAACAGCGCGCGCGAGGAAATCGCGACCACGAGTCGGTCGCCCAGGCCCACGGACATGGCACTGCCTTTCTGCGCCGGTGCGGCGTCATTTGACGAACTGGTTGAGCTGGATGATGGGCAGCAGCACGGCCAGCACGATCAGCATCACGACCAGGCCCATGCCCACGATGAGCAGAGGCTCCAGAATGGTGGCCAGCTGCAGGGCGCGGCGCTGCACTTCGGTCGAGAGCTGCGTGGCCGCGCGCTGCAGCATCACGGGCAGCTGGCCGGTCTGCTCGCCCAGGCGCGCGAACATGGCCAGCAGCCCCGGGAAGCGTTTTTTCTGCGCCAGCGCGGTGGCCAGCGGTGCGCCCTCGCGCACGGCCACCAGCGCGTCGAGCGCGTCGGCGCGCATGGCGCGGTTGTTCAGCGTTTGTGCCGCCGCCTGCAGCGCCTTGAGGATGGGCACGCCGGCGCCCGCCAGCATGGCCAGCGTGCTCGCAAAGCGCGCTGCGTTGTAGCCGCGCGCGAGCTTGCCGACCAGCGGCAGGTTCAGCCATGCGGCATCGAATTTTTCACGAAAAACGGGCCTGGCTAAAGCCCAGCGTCCGCTGAATGCTATTAATACAAGAGCGCCCAGCAGCCACAGCCCGTGGTTGCGCACCAGGGCGCTGAGGCCCAGCATGGCCACGGTGAGGAACGGCAGGGCGCGCTTGGTGCCGGCAAACACGCTGGCCACCTGCGGCACCACGTAGCTGACCAGGAACAGCACGATGGCGATGGCGATCAGGGTCACGATGGCCGGGTAGAGCGCCGCGCCCAGCAGCTTGGCCTGCAGCGCCTGGCGCTCCTCGAGGTCGTCGGCCAGGCGCTCGAGCACCAGGCCGAGGTTGCCGCTGTGTTCGCCCGCGCCGATCACGGCGCAGTAAATATCGGAAAACTCGCGCGGGTGCTGCTCGAGCGCGCGGGCAAAGGTCGCGCCGGCGTTGACTTCGGCGCGCAGCATGGCCACCAGGTGGTGCTGGCGCTCGTCGTCGGCCTCCTCGGCCAGCGCGGTGAGCGCGCGCTCCAGCGGCAGGCCGGACGACACCAGGCCGGCGATCTGGCGCGTCCAGATGGCCAGCCCCGTGGCGTTGAACACCGGGCGCGTGAACAGGCTACGGCCCAGCGCGCCGGCGCTGCCCGGCGCGGCGTCCGGGCCCACGATCTGGACGTTCAGGGGCACCAGCGCCTGTGCGCGCAGCTGGCTGCGCGCGGCCTTGGCCGTGTCGGCCTCCATCACGCCCTTGCGGGTCTGGCCCTGGGCGTCGAGGGCTTCATAGGAATAGGCGGGCATGGAACGGTGGTGCGGCGCAGTGGTGGGGGCAGCTTGCGATGGTAGCCGCTGCGCGGCCAGCGCCGGGCGCGCGCCTGCGGTGGCAGTGGGGCGGATGGTTTTAGGTCAAAAGTGCCTCAAACGCTTGCCAGATAAGCGCTGTCAGCTCACTTTTCTATAGTCCTTGCTGTGCCGTGCCCGACAGCGCCGCGCAGGCCGCGGCCGCGATGTCGAGCGAGCGCAGGCGGAGCTGGGGGTCGAACACGTCGCTCACCAGCATCAGTTCGTCGGCGCGCGTGGCCTGCAGCAGGGCCGCGAGGCCGCGCTGCACGGTCTCGGGCCCGCCGATCACGGCGGCGGCCAGGAAGTCGTCGATCGCGATGCGCGCCTGCGGGTCGAGCTGCGCGGCAAAGTTCTCGACGGGCGGCAGCAGCAGGCGCCGGTCGCCGGTCAGGATGCCCAACACGCGCTGGTAGGTGCTGCTGGCCAGGAATTCGGCTTCCTCGTCGGTCGGCGCGGCGATCAGCGGCACGCCCATTACCACATAGGGCTTGGCGAGCTGGGCCGAGGGCTTGAACAGCCGGCGGTACAGCTCGATGGCCTGCAGCAGCAGGCGCGGCGCAAAGTGCGAAGCAAACGCGTACGGCAGGCCGCGCTCGGCCGCCAGCTGCGCCGAAAACAGGCTCGAGCCCAGCAGCCAGATCGGCACGTTGGTGCCGGCGCCCGGCGTGGCCACCAGGCGCTGGCCCGGCTGCGCGGGCCCCAGCAGGCGCTGCAGCTCGGCCACGTCGCGCGGAAAGTCGTCGGCGGTCTCGAGCCGGTCGCGGCGCAGCGCGCGCATGGTCAGCGGGTCGGTGCCGGGCGCGCGGCCCAGGCCCAGGTCGATGCGGCCGGGGTAGAGCTCGGCCAGCGTGCCAAAGGCCTCGGCCACCACCAGCGGCGCATGGTTGGGCAGCATCACGCCGCCCGAACCCACGCGCATGCTGCGCGTGCCGCCGGCGATGTGGCCCACCAGCACGGCCGTGGCCGAGCTGGCGATGCCGGCCATGTTGTGGTGCTCGGCCAGCCAGTAGCGCTTGAAGCCGAGCGACTCGGCGTGCTGGGCGGTGCGCAGGGCGATCTGCAGCGCCTCGGCCACGGTGCCGCCTTCGCGCACGGCCACCAAGTCCAGCATCGACAGCGCAGGGGAGGAGAGGGGGGTTGTCATGGCCCCATTGTCCCGCGCTCTTCAAGCCCTTGTGCCAGTGCGTGCGGCGCAGCTGTGGTATCGGCGCTGAAAGCGGTGCCCACGGCGCCCCGATATCAAACAAAATGTATCCAATCGTTGTCTCCGGCGTTTGTGTCGCGGGAGGGGGTGCCGGAGGTGCAGCATGGGATTTTTCAACCGCTTGTTCAAGATTCGCCCACAGGGCCCAGACAGCCTGGAAAGCGCCTGGGCCAGCGAGGACAACGCCAGCGAGCTGGTGCTCGACGAGGAGTACGCCTCCACGCTGATGACCGAGATCGACATCGACACCGCGATCACGGCGCACGAGGCGCTGCGGGGCCGCTTGAAGCGCATGCTCGATGGCGCGCCCGACCCCGCGCTGCAGCCCGACACGCTGTGCCGCGCAGAACATTGCTTTCTGGGCCGCTGGCTGCACGGCGACGGGCGCGATGCGCTGGGGCGCTTTCCGGCCTTCGACATGCTGGTCGCGCGCCACCGCTACTTCCATGTGCAGGCGGCGGCGGTGCTGGCGCATCTGCGCGCGGGCGAGCTGGACAAGGCGCAGCGCACGCTGCAGGGCAGCTACCGGCAGTCGTCGACGCAGGTGGTGGTGCTGCTCAAGGAGCTCAAGCGCGGGATGGGGCGCTGAGACGGGTTGGCCTTTCACCGTACACGTTGTGGGCTCGCCTTGGCGTGCTGCAGCACTGTCTGCGGCTCTCCGCCCAGTGATCCGATGGAAGGCAACCCCGGATAGGGCCGCGCGGCGCGGCCTTCAGTCGCGCGTCACGCGCAGCACCTCTTCGCGGCTGGTGACACCGGCCTCAATCAGGCGCTCGCCGTCGTCGCGCATCAGCGCCATGCCGCCGCCCAGCGCGGCGGCGCGGATGTCGGCCTCGGACGCCCGGTTGTGGATCTGCGCGCGGATGGCATCGGTGGTCACCAGCAGCTCGAACAGGCCGGTGCGGCCCTGGTAGCCCGTCTGGCCGCAGGCGTCGCAGCCGGCGCCATGGCAGGCGGGGCAGTACTTGCGCACCAGGCGCTGGGCCAGCACACCGAGCAGCGACGAACTCAGCAGAAACGGCTCCACGCCCATGTCGGTCAGGCGCGTGACGGCGCTGGCCGCGTCGTTGGTGTGCAGCGTGGCCAGCACCAGGTGGCCGGTCAGGCTGGCCTGGATGGCGATCTGCGCGGTCTCGAAGTCGCGGATCTCGCCGATCATGATGATGTCCGGGTCCTGGCGCAGGATGGCGCGCAGGGCCTTGGCGAACGTCAGGTCGATCTTGCTGTTGACCTGGGTCTGGCCCACGCCGGGCAGCTCGTACTCGATCGGGTCTTCGACCGTCATGATGTTGTTGCGCGTGGCGTCCAGGCGCCCGAGGCCCGCGTACAAGGTGGTGGTCTTGCCCGAGCCCGTGGGGCCGGTGACGAGCACGATGCCGTGCGGCTGGGCGATCAGGCCCTCGAAGCGGCGCAGGGTCTCGCCCTGCATGCCGACGGCCTCCAGGCTCAGCTTGCTCTCGCTCTTGTCGAGCAGGCGCAGCACGGCGCGCTCGCCGTGCGCGCTGGGCAGCGTGGAGACGCGCACGTCGATGGCGCGGGTGCCCAGGCGCAGGCTGATGCGGCCGTCCTGGGGCAGGCGCTTCTCGGAAATGTCGAGGTCGGCCATGATCTTCAGGCGCGAGATCAGCGCCGCGTGCAGCGCGCGGTTGGGCTGCACCACTTCGCGCAGCGCGCCGTCGACGCGAAAGCGCACGCTGCTGAGGCGCTCGTAGGGTTCGATGTGGATGTCGCTGGCGCCGTCGCGCGCGGCCTGCGTGAGCAGCGCGTTGAGCATGCGGATGATGGGCGCGTCGTCGGCGGCTTCGAGCAGGTCTTCGACCGCGGGCAGCTCCTGCATCATGCGCGAGAGGTCGGTGTCGGACTCCACCTCGCTGACCACGGTCGCGGCGCTCGATTCGCCCTGCGAATAGGCTGCGCTGATGCGCTGCGCCAGGCCGTGCGCGTCGAGCGCCTGCAGCTGCTGCACCGGGTGCTTGCGCAGGACTTCGCTCAGCGCCGTAGTGTTGGGCGCGGGGCCGTGCCAGAGCACGAGCCGCTGGCCGTCGTCTTCCAGCAGCAGCTGGGCGGTGCGCGCAAACGCGTAGGGCAGCGGGTGGCGCATCACTGGGGCGAGGGCAGCGGCTCGGACACCGGGGCGGTCGGCACATTGCCCAGCGGCGCGGGCACGGCGGCCGCGGGCGCCGCACCGGGGCGGCCGGCCAGGGCCGGCAGCAGAGGCGCTTCGTTGACCGGAACGGTGCCGCTGGGCACGGGCTGGGCGGCCTGCTGCACGCCGCGCATGATGTCGTAGCGGTCCAGCGACAACTGGCTGCTCTCGTTCGCGTCGCGCACCACCACGGGGCGCAGGAAGACCATCAGGTTGGTCTTGGTGCGCGCCCGCGTGTCGCTGCGAAACAGCGCCCCGACGCCGGGGATGTCGCCCAGGTAGGGGACTTTTTGCTGGCTGCCGGTGTACTGGTCCTGCAGCAGGCCGCCGAGCACGACGATGGCGCCGTCTTCGACCAGCACCGTGGATTCGATCGAGCGCTTGGTGGTGCTGGGGCCGTTGGCGGAGTTTTCGGTGCCGGCCTTGACGGCGGAAGTTTCCTGGTAGATCACCAGCTTGACGGTGCCGTTCTCGTTGATCTGCGGCTTCACGCGCAGCGTCAGGCCGACGTCCTTGCGCTCCACGGTCGTGAACGGGTTGACGGTGCTGGTGTTGCCGGTGGTGGAGTACGAACCGGTGACGAAGGGCACGTTCTCGCCGATCAGGATCTTTGCTTCTTCGTTGTCGAGCGTCAGCAGGTTGGGCGTGGACAGCACATTGCCGTCGCCCGAGGTCTGCAGCAGGTTGGCCAGCGCGCCCAGCACGAACTTGCCGTTGTGCTTGGCCGCCACGCCGAAGTTGAAGCCCGGCGACGGCACTGGCGAGGTGGCCGTGACCCCACCCGAGAGCCCGGCCGCGAGCGAGAACAGGTTGATGCCGCCCACGGTGAAGTTGCTGCCCGCCACGCCGACGACGTTGTTGCCCTGGCCCAGCAGGCTCTGCCACTGCACGCCGAACTGCGCCGCCTTGTCCATGTTGACCTCGGCGATCAGGCTCTCGACCAGCACCTGGGCGCGGCGCCCGTCGAGCTGGTCGATGACCGCGCGCAGCTGGCGGTATTGCGGCTCGGGCGCGGTGATGATGAGCGAGTTGGTCGACGGGTCGGCCTGGATCTGGCCGCCGGTGGACGGCTGGTTGCTGCTGGCGCTGCTGCCCAGGCTGGCGCCCATGCCGGTGCTCAGCCCGGCGTTGCTGCTGCCCGTGCTGCTCGGCGGCGGCGACAGGCCGGGCGACTGCGGACCGGGGCCCGAGCCCGCGCTCGCAGCGTTGCCGCTGCCGGCCGACATGGCGGCGCGCAAAGTGGTAGCCAGTTGCGTGGCGTCGGCATTCTTCAGGTAGACCACATGGATGTTGCCGTGGGCCGCCGAGCTGCCGGGCACGGGCGCCTGGTCGAGCTTCTCGACCAGGGCGCGCACCTGGGCCACGCGCGCCGGGTTGGCGGCGCGCAGGACCAGGGCGTTGCTGCGCGGCTCGGCCAGCAGCGTGGTCTTGAACGAGGTGTCGGCCTGGCCCGGCGTGGCACCGCCGGCCGCGCCCGGGGCTGCACCGGAATCGATGAGGCGTGCGACCAGCGGTGCCAGGTCGGTGGCCAGGGCGTTCTTGAGAGGAATGATCTCCACGTCGCTCGCGTTCGACACGTCCATCGCCGCAATGATCTTGCCCAGGCGCTGCAGGTTGTCGGCATAGTCGGTGATGACCAGCGCGTTGGTGCCGGGGTTGACGTTGATGGTGTTGTTCGGGCTGATCAGCGGGCGCAGCACGGGCACCAGGTTGCTGGCGCTTTCGTAGTTGAGCTTGAAGATCTGCGTCACGATCTGCCCGCCCGCGGGGCCGCTGCTGCCGGCGCGGGCCACGCTCACGCTGCCGCTTTGCAGTTTGGCATCGGCCTCGGGCACGACCTTGTACAGGCCGGCGGACTCGACCACGGTGAAACCCTGCAGGCGCAGCGCCGCCAGGAACTGCTGGAAGGCCGCCGCCGGGCTCACGGCGCGCTCGGTGACCAGGTTCAGCGTGCCCTTGACGCGCGGGTCGACCACCACATTGCGCCCCGTGATGGTGGCCATGGTGCGGGCCACGGCCTCGATCTCGGCGTTGGCGAAGTTCAGCGTGACCGGCTCGCCCGGGCGCACGCTGGTGCTGCCCGTGTCCACCGCGGTTTGGGCATGAATTGGGCCTGTAGCGCTTGCCAGTAAAGCGCTGGAGGCTATGATTTGAATAGCGGTCCGCAGGGGGTGCTTGGGGGGAAAATGCATTCGGTACTCCAGGTTCAACCCAGGGTGATGATGGAGCGCGCACCGCTGCGCCGCCCGATGATGTTGAGCAGGTTGGCCAGGGCCGCCTCGCGCTCGGGCGCGGCGCTGGCTTCGCCCGCGAAGCGCAGGCGCTGGCCAACCCATTGGCCGCTGCCGCTCAACTGCAGGCTGCCTTCGAGCGTTTGCAGCGTCAGCGTGGGCACCTCGCCGCCCTGCAAGGCAAAGCGGTAGCTGCCCATGGGCCGCAGCGTCGACAGGCGCGACGACATGGCCAGCGCATCGAGCTGCGCCTGGCCTGCCAGCACCAGGCGCCCGGCAGCCCAGTCGGCCTGCAGGCCCGTGGTGCGCAGCAGCAGCTGGCCCTGCGGCTGCAGGGTGTTCCAGGGCGTGCCCAGACCGGCCAGCACGGCCGCGGGCCACTGGCTCTGGCCGTCGGCCAGCGCCAGGTGTGCGCCACCCCAGCGCGGCCGTGCCCGCAGCTGCAGGGGCACGGCGGTGCAGCAGGCGGCGTGGACGTCGGCGCGCAGCCCGGTCCACGTGGGGCGCACGCGCCAGCCGACGCGGCCGGGCA
>NZ_MWOM01000281.1:0-365 GCF_012931925.1 Acidovorax sp. SRB_24 | reverse complement strand
AAAGTCCTCTACACCGCCAAGGCCCACACCACGGGCGGGCGCGACGGCGCTTCGCGCAGCGACGACGGCCGCCTCGAGGTCCAGCTGACCTCCCCGGGCAGCAGCGCCGCCGGCACCAACCCCGAGCAGCTGTTTGCGGCCGGCTACTCGGCCTGCTTCATCGGCGCCATCAAGGCCGTGGCCGCCAAGCAGAAACTGACCGTGCCGCAGGACGTGGCGGTGGATGCCGAAGTGGACCTGGGGCCGATCCCGAACGCCTACGGCATCGCCGTGCGCATGAAGGTGCAGCTGCCCGGCATGGACCGCGCGGCGGCCCAGAAGCTGGTCGACGATGCCCACCAGGTCTGCCCCTACTCCAACGCCAC
>NZ_MWOM01000173.1:0-726 GCF_012931925.1 Acidovorax sp. SRB_24 | reverse complement strand
TGGAATTTTCTTTTTCGTTCGATTGAAAGCCATGGCCCCCCGTTCAGCCCCCACCGATGCCCGCGTGAACGCCCCTCCCCGCCACCTGCGGCTGCTCGAGGAAGTGCGCGCCCGGCAGTCCGCCACCGTCGAGCAATTGGCCGACACCCTGGGCGTGACCCTGCAGACCGTGCGCCGCGACGTGCAGCGCCTGGCCGAGGCCGGGCTGCTCACGCGCTTTCACGGCGGCGTGCGCGTGCCCAGCTCGACGGTCGAGAACCTCGCGCACACGCAGCGCGAGGCGCTGCACGCCGCGGGCAAGGCGCGCATCGCGCAGGCCGTGGCGCAGCAGGTGCCGCACGGCTGCTCGCTGATCCTGAACATCGGCACCACTATCGAGGCCGTGGCCCGGGCGCTGCTGCGGCACCGGGGCCTGCGCGTGGTCACGAACAACCTCAACGTGGCCGCCATCCTCAGCAGCAACCCCGACTGCGAAGTGATCGTGGCCGGCGGCGTGGTGCGCGCGACCGACCGCGGCATCGTCGGCGAGGCGGCAGTGGACTTCATGCGCCAGTTCAAGGTCGACATCGCGGTCATCGGCATCTCGGGCATCGAGGCCGACGGCTCGCTGCGCGACTACGACTACCGCGAGGTCAAGGTGGCGCAGACCATCATCGGCCACGCGCGCGAGGTCTGGCTGGCCGCCGACCACAGCAAGTTCCACCGCCCGGCCCTGGTGCAGCTGGC
>NZ_MWOM01000087.1:0-14433 GCF_012931925.1 Acidovorax sp. SRB_24 | reverse complement strand
GACAGACCCGCCAGCGCCAGGTTGCCGTGCGGCCCGGCCTGCAGCAGCCGGTACAGGTACAACGGCCCGCCGGCCTTGGGGCCGGTGCCCGAAAGGCCCATGCCGCCAAAGGGCTGCACGCCCACCACAGCGCCGATCACGTTGCGGTTCACATAGATGTTGCCGGCCTGCACCTGCTGCGTGACCTGGGCAATGGTTTCGTCGATGCGGCTGTGCACGCCGAACGTGAGGCCGTAGCCGGTCGCGTTGATGGCGGCCAGCACCTCGCCCAGCTGCTCGCGCTGGTAGCGCAGCACATGCAGCACCGGGCCGAACACCTCGCGCTGCAGGCGCGCAATGCCGTCGATCTCGATCATCGTCGGCTGCACGAAATGGCCCTGGCCCGCGCTGTCGTCGCGTGCGATGCGGGTGACGCGCTGGCCGGCGGCCTGCATCGCGGCAATGTGCTGCTCGATCTGCGCGCGCGCGTCCGCGTCGATCACCGGACCGACATCGGTGTGCATGCGGTCGGGGTTGCCCATGACCCATTCGCGCATCGCGTGCCCGATCATCTCGACCACGCGGTCTGCGCCGTCTTCCTGCAGGCACAGCAGGCGCAGCGCCGAGCAGCGCTGGCCGGCCGAATCAAAGCTTGAGGCCAGCACGTCGCCCACCAGCTGCTCGGCCAGCGCCGACGAGTCGGCGACCAGCGCGTTCTGTCCGCCGGTTTCGGCAATCAGCGGAATGGCGCGGCCCTGCGGGCTCAGGCGCTGGGCCAGCGCCTGAGCGATCACGCGCGAGACCTCGGTCGAGCCGGTGAACACGACGCCGGCCACCAGCGGGTGCGCCACCAGCGCCGCGCCCACGCCCTCGCCGCTGCCGGGCACCAGCTGCACCGCGTCGGGTGGCACGCCCGCCACGTGCAGGATCTTCACCATCACGTCGGCCACCAGCGGCGTCTGCTCGGCCGGCTTGGCCAGCGCGCAGTTGCCGCTGGCCAGCGCGGCGGCGACTTGGCCGGTGAAGATCGCCAGCGGAAAATTCCACGGGCTGATGCACAGCACCACGCCGAGCGGGCGGTGCGTGGCGTTGTCAAAGGTCGCATCGACCTGGGCGGCGTAATAGCGCAGGAAGTCCACCGCCTCGCGCACTTCGGCCACCGCGTTGGGCAACGACTTGCCGGCCTCGCGCACGACCAGGCCCACCAGGCTGTGCATGCGCTGCTCGAGCAGGTCGGCCGCACGGCGCAGGCAGGCGGCGCGCTCCTGCGGCGGCGTGCCCTGCCAGATCTGCGCGGCATGGCTGGCGCACTGCACGGCACGCTCGACCTCCTCGGCCGTGGCCGGGCGCACCCAGCCGACCTGGTCGCGCGTATCGGCCGGGTTGCGCACCGGCTGCCAGCCGTCTCCGGCGGCCGCACTGCCCGCCGGGGCAGGCGGGGCGCCCGCCACGCTGGCGGCTGCGGTGTAGAGGCTTTGGGTGCTGCGCAGCAGGCCGGCGGCGAGCGAGGCCAGCTGCTGCTCATGGGCCAGGTTCAGGCCCGCGGAATTGGGGCGCGACTGCGCGCCCAGGTCGGCAAACAGCTGGCGCGGCAGCGCAATGTGGGGGTGCGGCGCGCCCAGCTCACCGGTATCGCGCGCGGTTTGCAGCACCTCGGCCACCGGGTCCACCACCAGCTCGGCGACCGGCACAGCGGGGTCGCCAATGCGGTGTACGAACGAGGTGTTGGCACCGTTTTCGAGCAGCCGGCGCACCAGGTAGGCCAGCAGCGTTGCGTGCGTTCCCACGGGCGCGTAGATGCGACAGGGCCGGCCCAGCTTGCCGGCGGCGACGCTGCCCGTGACCTGCCCATACAGCGGCTCGCCCATGCCGTGCAGGCACTGGAACTCGTACTGGCCGCTGTAGAAATTCTGCCCGGCCAGGTGGTAGATGCTGGCGACGGTCTGCGCGTTGTGGGTCGCAAACTGCGGGTAGACCGCGTCGGGTGCGGCCAGCAGCTTGCGCGCGCAGGCCAGGTACGACACATCGGTGTGCACCTTGCGCGTGAAGACCGGGTAGCCGTCCAGCCCGTCGGTCTGCGCGCGCTTGATTTCGCTGTCCCAGTAGGCGCCCTTGACCAGCCGCACCATCAGCCGGTGTCCGCTGCGCCGCGCCAGGTCGATCAGGTAATCGATCACATAGGGGCAGCGCTTCTGGTAGGCCTGCACCACAAAGCCGATGCCGTTGCAGCCCCTGAGTTCGGGCGCAAAGCACAGGCGCTCGAGCAGGTCGAGCGAGAGTTCGAGCCGGTCGGCCTCTTCGGCGTCGATGTTCAGGCCGATGTCGTAGCCGCGCGCCAGCACCGTGAGGCGCAGCAGGCGCGGCAGCAGTTCGCCCACCACGCGGTCGCGCTGCGCCCGGCTGTAGCGCGGGTGCAGCGCCGAGAGCTTGACCGAAATGCCCGGCCCCTCGTGGATGCCGCGCCCGTGCGATGCCTTGCCAATGGCGTGGATCGCCTGCTCGTACGACGCCAGGTAGCGCTCGGCGTCGCGCTCGGTCAGCGCCGCCTCGCCCAGCATGTCGTACGAATAGCGGAAACCGGCTTTCTCGAACGCGCGGCTGTTGGCCAGCGCCTCGGAAATCGTCTGGCCCGTGACGAACTGCTCGCCCATGAGCTTCATGGCGCGGTGCACGCCCTGGCGGATCAGCGGCTCGCCGCCCTTGCCGATCAGCCGCGTGAGCGACGCGGCCAGGCTGGTCTCGCTGCTGGTCGCGGTCAGCTTGCCGGTCAGCACCAGGCCCCATACGGCGGCATTGACGAACATCGACGGCGAATGGCCCAGGTGGGCCTGCCAGTCGCCGCGGCTGATCTTGTCGCGGATCAGCGCGTCGCGCGTGGCGTTGTCGGGAATGCGCAAGAGCGCCTCGGCCAGGCACATCAGCGCCACGCCTTCCTGGCTGGAGAGCGAAAACTCCTGCACCAGCGCTTCGACGCCGCCGCTGTCCTTCTTGTCCCGCAGGCCCTGCACCAGGCGGGTGGCCAGCGCCTCGGTGGCGGCGCGCTGCGCGGCGTCCTGCGTATGCGCCAGTTGCACCAGCATCGGCAGGCATTCGGCTTCGGACCGGTGCCAGGCCGCGGTGATGGCGGC
Source organism: Acidovorax sp. SRB_24 (assembly GCF_012931925.1). Taxonomy (NCBI): domain Bacteria; kingdom Pseudomonadati; phylum Pseudomonadota; class Betaproteobacteria; order Burkholderiales; family Comamonadaceae; genus Acidovorax; species Acidovorax sp. SRB_24. Next base: position 11,326 of record NZ_MWOM01000087.1, on the reverse strand, counting down.
GCGCAGGTCGCTTTGCGGCAGCACGCTTTGCGCCCAGTCGAGGAAGGGCTGGGGCGCGTTGGGCAGGGGCGGCACCTGCTCCGATTCATCACTGGCCACCGGCGCGCCCTCAGGGATTGCGCCTTCCGCACTGCCGGGCAGCGGCAGGCCGCGCTCCAGGCTCTCGACATAGTGCAGCACCGCCTGCTTGATGAGCCAGTGCGGTGTCCGGCCCTGCCGGGCCGCGGCCTCGCGGATGCGGCTGCGCAGCGCCTCGTCGACCTTGAGCCCCAGCGTGACGGTAGCCATGGGTTTCACCTTTTCCGAGCATGGGTTGCACCGAATTTTAGAAAAGGCGCAACCCACACTCTCTTGGTGGTAACCCTGGCATTTCGGCACCAGCGCAGCGCCGCCGGACTGCGTTTACGGCCTGAGAAACAACCGCCCGCGGGCGCGCATGCCGCGGGGCCGCCCATAAAAAAATCCCTCGGTGTGACAGAGGGCCGGGGGCACCGCGGGGCCGTTGGGCAGAGGCCTGTTCCGATCTCCCAGCGCCCTGGGGCGTGCAGTGGCAGGGCTCAGACGTTGAACAGGAAGTTCAGCACGTCCCCGTCCTTGACCACGTATTCCTTGCCTTCGGCGCGCATCTTGCCGGCATCCTTGGCGCCCTGTTCGCCCTTGTAGTGGATGAAGTCGTCGAATGCGATGGTCTGCGCGCGGATGAAGCCGCGCTCGAAGTCGCCATGGATCACGCCCGCGGCCTGCGGCGCCGTGTCGCCAATGTGGATCGTCCAGGCGCGCACTTCCTTGACGCCGGCGGTGAAGTAGGTCTGCAGGCCCAGCAGCTTGTAGGCCGCACGGATCAGGCGGTCCAGGCCCGGCTCGCTCTGGCCGATTTCGGCGAGGAACATCTTCTTGTCTTCGTCGTCCATCTCGCTCAGTTCGGCCTCGATCTTGGCGCAGATGGCCACCACGGGCGCGCCCTGCTTGTCCGCGTATTCGCGCAGGCGATCGAGAAACGGGTTGTTCTCAAAGCCGTCTTCCGCGACGTTGGCGACAAACATGGCAGGCTTGGCGGTGATGAGCGAAAACTGCTTCACCAGCGGCTGGTCTTCCTTGCTGAACTCGAGCGCGCGCACGGGCGTGTTCTCGTTCAGGGCCGCCTGGCACTTCTCGAGCAAGGCCACCAGCTTAATGGCGTCCTTGTCGCCCGAGCGCGCGGTCTTAGTGTGGCGGTGCAGCGCCTTTTCGACGGTGCCGAGGTCGGCCAGGCACAGCTCGGTCTGGATGACCTCGATGTCCGAAATGGGATCGACGCGCCCGGCGACGTGGATCACGTTTTCGTCTTCAAAGCAGCGCACCACGTTCACGGTGGCATCGGTTTCGCGGATGTGGGCCAGGAACTTGTTGCCCAGGCCCTCGCCCGTGCTGGCCCCGGCCACCAGGCCGGCAATGTCGACGAACTCGACGATCGCGGGCACGATGCGTTCGGGCGTGATGATGTCGGCCAGTTGCTGCAGGCGCGGATCGGGCACCTCGACCACGCCCGTGTTGGGCTCGATGGTGCAGAAGGGGTAGTTCTCGGCGGCGATGCCGGCCTTGGTCAGCGCGTTGAAGAGGGTGGACTTGCCCACGTTGGGCAGGCCCACGATGCCGCATTGGAGGCTCATGGCAGGGCTTTCTGGGTTTCGGGAGACAAACCCGCAATTTTAAGGCCGACCGTGCAAACCCCTGCTTACGCTCATCCGAAGCGGTAATGGGCGCCCAGCGGCTGGCCCACGCACAGCACCTGGCCTGCGCCGCGGCGCACGATGGCGTTCATGCCGAAGGTGATCGCGCCGCCCATGCGCGCGTCCTGGCGGTAGCGGCGCAGCGCGTCGCCCACCTGGGTGCCGCGCTCGGCGCTGGCCGGGTCGATGTCGGGGATGGGGCAGCGCACGCAGGGCTTGACGGGCTGCAGTTGCACTGCGCCGCCCGCGCCGGTATCGATGTGCAGCAGGTCCACCCGGTCCTCGTCGTGCGCTTCGACGCCGCCGAGCACCAGGTTGGGCCGGAAGCGTTCCATGCCCACGGCCCCCTGCCCGGCCGCCGCCAGCTGCGCGTTCAGCGCGTCCAGCCCCGCCGTGCTGGCCACCAGCAGCGGAAAGCCGTCGGCAAACTGGTTCGGCGCCTCGGCGCCGCCGGTCCATTCCAGGCTTGAGAGGCGGCGCTGCGCCGGGTCAAAGCGCACCAGACGGCAGGGCTGACCGAGAAAGCCGCTGAACCACTGCGCGGCGGCGTCGCCCATGTCCCAGGCGGCCACCGTATCGTTCCAGACGCGCACGGCGGCGGTGAGCCCGGTGGCGGCGAGCGGCACCTTGAGCGGCGCCTGGCCCGGCGCGTGCAGCACCAGGTCGGCGGCGGTCATCTGCGGGCGCACCAGGGCCATGCGCGGCAGGGCCCGCTGCGTCAGAAACGCGCCCTGGGCATCCACCACCATCCAGGCCCGGTCCCACTCCAGTCCGGTGTCGGTCAGCAGCGCCTGCTGCACCTCGATGCCGGCGCAGGACTTGACGGGATGGATGAACAGGCGGGCCACGGTGCCGGCCAGGTCGAAATCGGCGGGGAAAGACACGGCGCACACCTCCTGCGGGTAAATCACTGAGAGAGCGATTCTCGCCGCCCCCCGCGGCGCAGACCCGCCTTCTACAATCGCCGCATGCCGCAAACCTTTGATATCTGTATCCGCGGGGCCGGCGTCGTGGGCCGCACCCTGGCCCTGCTGTTGGCGCGCGAGCGGCTGCGCGTGGCGCTGGTGGCGGGCCCTGCACCGGTGGCCTCGGACGTCCGCGCCTACGCCCTCAATGCCGCCTCGCGCCAGCTGCTCGAATCGCTGCGCAGCTGGCCCGACGCAGCGCACGCCACGGCCGTGGCGCGCATGCAGGTGCACGGCGACCAGGGCGGCGAGGTCCGTTTTGACGCTGCCGCCCAGGGCGTGCCTGCGCTGGCCTGGATCGTCGACGTGCCCGCGCTCGAAGCGCGCCTGGCCGATGCGGTGCGCTTTCAGTCCCACATCGAACTGCTCGAAGCACCCGTGCCGGCGGCCCTCACGGTCGTGTGTGAAGGCCGCGCGAGCCGCACGCGCGCCGAGTTCGGCGTCGAGTTCGACGCCACGCCCTACCCGCAGCACGCCATCGCGACGCGCCTGGTCTGCGAATTGCCGCACGGGCAGACCGCGCGGCAGTGGTTCTCGCACGACAGCATCCTGGCTTTCCTGCCGCTGGGCGGCGCCGACGGGAACGCTGTCGCCGTGGTGTGGTCGGTCCCTGCCGAGCAGGTCCCCGGCCTGCTGGCGCTGGACGCGCACGCCTTTGAAGAGCGCCTGTACGCCGCCAGCCTGGGGGCACTGGGCAGCGTGCGCCTGGGCAGCGAGCGCGCCACCTGGCCGCTGCAGCTGGCGCAAGCGCGCCACTGGTGCGGCACCGCCCCCTCCACCGGCAGCTGGGTGCTGGCCGGCGACGCGGCGCACAACGTGCACCCGCTGGCCGGGCAAGGGCTGAACCTGGGCCTGGGCGATGCCCAGGCCCTCGCGCAGGTGCTGGGCGCGCGCGAGGGCTGGCGCAGCGTGGGCGACCTGCGCCTGCTGCGCCGCTACGAGCGCCAGCGCAAGGCCGAGATTTTGCCCATGGGGCTGGCGACCGATGGCTTGCAGCAGCTGTTTGCGCGCCCCGAAGGGGCCTGGCAGATGCTGCGCAACGGGGGGATGAAGCGTTTTGAACACAGCGGCCCGCTGAAGAACTGGATTGCGCGCCGCGCCATGGGTTCGCACTGAACTCTTCTGTACGGATACCCACCAATACCCATGACATTGATCCCCACCCTGCTGGCTGCGGCCGCCTTCGCCCTGTCCCTCAACGCCTCTGCCCAGGAAAGCACGATCCGCAAGACCCTGGCCGAGCGCATTCCGCAGCTCGAAAAAATCGATGAAGTGCGCAGCACGCCGATGTCCGGGCTCTACGAAGTGCGCGTGGGCACCGACCTGTTCTACACCGATGCCAAGGGCAACTTCCTGATCCAGGGCGAGCTGATCGACACCAAGGCGCGCCGCAACCTGACCGAGGACCGCATCACCAAGCTCAGCGCCGTCGACTTCAGCGCGCTGCCGCTCAAGGACGCCTTCGTCACCGTGCGCGGCAACGGCAAGCGCAAGCTGGTGGTGTTCGCGGACCCCAATTGCGGCTACTGCAAGCGCTTCGAGCGCGACCTGCAGAAGGTGGACAACGTCACCATCCACACCTTCCTCTACCCGATCCTGAGCCCCGACTCGGCCGAGAAGTCGCGCAACATCTGGTGCGCCAAGGACCGCTCCACCATCTGGGACGACTGGATGCTGCGCGACAAGGCGCCGGCTGCCGCGAGCTGCGACACCGCGGCGCTGCAGCGCAACCTGGCCTTTGGCAAGAAGCACAAGATCACCGGCACGCCGACGCTGATCTTTGCCGACGGCGGCCGCGTGCCCGGCGCCATCGGCCTGCCGGAACTCGAAAAGCGCCTGGCCGATGCCAGCGCATCCGCGCCCTGAGCGCCCGGGCCCGGCACGCCGTGCCGGGCACCGCCTTTCCTTTCACCCCGCGCTGTCCAGCGCCCCTGCCGGTTCTGCCATGCCCGCACCAAAAAACACTCATGCCGCCGTCCACTACCGCGTGGAAGCGGCCGACCTGCATGCCCACCTGTTCCACGTCACGCTGACCCTGGCGCGGCCCGAGGCGCTGCAGGAGCTGTCGCTGCCGGTGTGGATTCCAGGCAGCTACCTGGTGCGCGAGTTCGCCAAGAACCTGCAGCAGTTGCGCGCGCGCCAGGGCCGCCGCGCCCTGCCCATCCAGCAGCGCGACAAGCAGCGCTGGCAAGTCGCCTGCGACAGCACCGAGCCTCTGGTGGTGGAGTACGCGGTCTATGCCAACGACGCCTCGGTGCGCACCGCCAGCCTCAATGCCACGCGCGGCTTCTTCAACGCCACCAGCCTGTGCCTGCGCTCTGAGGGCCAGGCCGACCAGCCGTGCACGCTGGACATCGTTGCTCCTGAAAATATAGCTACCAGCGCACAGTGGCATTGCGTCACAGGCCTTTTTGGCTTGGAAACCGATGCCCAGGGCTTTGGCCTGTACCGGGCCGCCGACTACGACGAGCTGGTGGACTGCCCGGTCGAGATGGGGGCTTTCTGGAGCGCGCGCTTCCACGCCGGCGGCGTGCCGCACCGCATCGTCGTGGCTGGCGCCGCGCCGTCGTTTGATGGCCAACGCCTGGTGGCCGACACGCGCAAGATCTGCGAAGCCACCATCGCCTTCTGGCACGGCAAGGGCAAGCCGCCGTTCAAGAGCTACCTGTTCCTGCTCAACGCCGTGCACGACGGCTACGGCGGCCTGGAGCACCGCAACTCCACGGCGCTGATCTGCGCGCGCGCCGACCTGCCGCGCACCAGCGCGCCGCACACCGGCGAGGGCTACAGCATGCTGCTGGGCCTCATCAGCCACGAGTACTTCCACACCTGGAACGTCAAGCGCCTGCGCCCGTCCGAGTTCCGGCACTACGACTACACGCAGGAAAACTACACCGAGCTGCTGTGGTTCTTCGAAGGCTTCACGAGCTACTACGACGACCTGCTGCTGCGCCGCGCCGGCCTGATCGACGACGCCACCTACCTCAAGCTGCTGACCAAGACCTCGCACCAGGTGCTGCAGGCGCCGGGCCGCCAGGTGCAGACCGTGGCCCAGGCCAGCTTCGACGCCTGGGTCAAGTACTACCGCCCGGACGAGAACACGCCCAACGCCACCATCAGCTACTACACCAAGGGTGCGCTGGTGGCGCTGTGCCTGGACCTTACGCTGCGCCGCGAAGGCGCCACCACGCTCGACGATGTGATGCGCGCGCTCTGGCAGCGCTGCGCCGGCGGCCCCATGGCCGAGAGCGACCTGCGCGCCGTGCTGCAGCAGCTGGCCGGCCGCGCGTTCGATGCCGAGCTCGACGCCTGGGTGCACAGCACCGCCGAGCTGCCGCTGGCCGAGCTGCTGGCCGCGCACGGCATCGCGCTCCAAGCCGAAGTGCCGCAGCCGGCCCAGCGCCTGGGCCTGCGCGTGGCCGAGAACAGCGCCGTGCAGATCAAGGCCGTGCTGCGCGGCGGCCTGGCCGAGCGTGCCGGCATGGCGGCGGGCGACGAATGGCTGGGCATCGAGGTGCAGGGCCAGGGCTGGCGCATCGCCAAGCTGAGCGACATCGCGCTGTACGCCGGCGCAGAAAAACAGGTCACTGCGCTGGTCGCGCGCGACGCGCGCCTGCTGCGCCTGCCGCTGCAGCTGGAGCCCGCGGCAGCGCCCCGCCGCGGCGGCAAGGCGGCTGTGCCCGCGGACGACACGGTGTCGCTCGGCGTGGCCGACCGCGCCCTGGCGACGCGCTGGCTGGCCGGATCCGCGCCGGTATAGTGGCTGGCTTGGAACAACAACGACTGGAGATCCCCGTGGCCTACGCAATGATTGAAGTGCGCACCGAAGCCGAGAAGGTCGGCATCATCACGCTCAACCGCCCCAAGCAGCTCAATGCGCTCAACGACCAGCTCATGGACGAGTTGGGGCACGCGCTCCAGGCCTTCGACGCCGACGAAAAGATCGGCTGCATGGTCATCACGGGCAGCGAAAAGGCCTTTGCCGCCGGCGCCGACATCGGCGCCATGGCCCAGTACAGCTTTGCCGACGTCTACAAGGGCGACTACATCGGCCGCAACTGGGAGCAGATCCGCGCCATCCGCAAGCCCGTGATCGCCGCCGTCAGCGGCTTCGCCCTGGGCGGCGGCTGCGAGCTGGCCATGATGTGCGACTTCATCATCGCCGCCGACAACGCCAAGTTCGGCCAGCCCGAGATCAAGCTGGGCGTGATTCCCGGCGCCGGCGGCACGCAGCGCCTGCCGCGCGCCGTCGGCAAGGCCAAGGCCATGGACCTGGCGCTCACGGGCCGCATGATGGACGCGCAGGAGGCCGAACGCGCCGGCCTGGTCAGCCGCGTCGTGCCCCTCGCCCAGCTGCAGGAAGAAGCGCTGGGCGCTGCGCTGCAGATCAGCGACTTCTCGCAGATCGCCGTCATGGCGGCCAAGGAGTCGGTCAACCGCGCTTTCGAGAGCGGCCTGTCGGACGGCGTGATGTTCGAGCGCCGCCTGTTCCATGCGCTGTTCGCCACCAGCGACCAGAAGGAAGGCATGGACGCCTTCATGAACAAGCGCAAAGCCACGTTCACGCACCAATAAAATTGGGCTATAATTTTTGCCTGCGGTGATATAGCTCAGTTGGTTAGAGCGCAGCATTCATAATGCTGATGTCGGTGGTTCAAATCCACCTATCACCACCACATTGAAAGCCTGCATGGGTCCCCATTGCAGGCTTTTTCTTTGGCTCCGTAAAATCGGACTCTTTTCTTCTACAGCCTCTGGATACACACCATGAACCGCTGCACGCTCCTGATTCGCCCCCCACTACGGCCCAGCCTCCTGGCGGCCCTTTTCGCCGTGGGAGTCTTCTGCGCTGCCCCCGCCCCGGCCCAGGTGCCTGCGGCGCTGGGCAGCGTGCGCAACTTCCCCGAGGCGGCGCTGCGTGGCACCCTGGTCGTGTCCGGCATGTACGACGCGCAGCTCGACGGCAAGGCGATCCGCATGGCGCCCGGCGTGCGGATCTTCAGCCCGCAGAACACGCTGGTGCAGGCGCACACGGTGATCGGCACGTCGTTCACGGTGAACTACGTCAAGGAAAACAGCACCGGCATGCTGCTGACGGCCTGGATCCTGAGCAAGGGCGAGGCCGAGCACAAACGCAAGGGCGGCGAGGCCGAACGCAATTTCGTGTTCGGTTCCGACGCCGCCAGCCCGCGCTGAACGGCTCCTGCGCCCCCACACCGCGCGCCAGGCCCTGGCGACCGGCCACACACCTCCACCTGCGCCGCGCACGCCCTCCAGGCCGTTGCCGGCCCCATCGACCATGACCAAAAAAGTATTCATCAAGACCTTCGGCTGCCAGATGAACGAGTACGACTCGGACAAGATGGCCGACGTGCTGCACGCCGCCGAGGGCTACGAGCCGACGCAGAACGTTGACGAAGCCGACCTGATCCTGTTCAACACCTGCTCGGTGCGCGAGAAGGCGCAGGAGAAGGTCTTCAGCGACCTGGGCCGCATCAAGCACCTCAAGGCCAAGGGCGTGAAGATCGGCGTCGGCGGCTGCGTGGCCAGCCAGGAAGGCGCCGAGATCATCAAGCGCGCACCGTATGTGGACGTGGTCTTCGGCCCGCAGACGCTGCACCGCCTGCCGCAGCTGCTGGCGCAGCAGGCGCTGCAGGGGCGCTCGCAGGTCGACATCAGCTTCCCCGAGATCGAGAAGTTCGACCACCTGCCGCCGGCGCGCGTCGAGGGCGCCTCGGCCTTTGTCTCGATCATGGAAGGCTGCAGCAAATACTGCAGCTACTGCGTCGTGCCGTACACGCGCGGCGAAGAGGTCAGCCGCCCGTTCGACGACGTGCTGGTCGAAGTGGCGGGCCTGGCCGACCAGGGTGTCAAAGAGGTCACGCTGCTGGGCCAGAACGTCAACGCCTACCTGGGCAAGATGGGCGAGACGGCAGAAATCGCTGATTTCGCGCTGCTGCTCGAATACGTCTGCGAGATTCCCGGCATCGAGCGCGTGCGCTACACCACCAGCCACCCGAACGAGTTCACGCCGCGGCTGATCGAGGCCTACGCCCAGCTGCCGAAGCTGGCGAGCCACCTGCATCTGCCGGTGCAGCACGGCTCAGACCGCATCCTGATGGCGATGAAGCGCGGCTACACCGCCATGGAATACAAGAGCACGGTGCGCAAGCTGCGCGCCATCCGCCCCGACCTGGCGATGAGCAGCGACTTCATCGTCGGCTTCCCCGGCGAGACCGAGGAAGACTTCCAGAAGATGATGAAGCTCATTGCCGACATCCACTTCGACAACTCGTTCAGCTTCATCTTCAGCCCGCGCCCCGGCACGCCGGCCGCCAACCTGCACGACGACACGCCGCACGAGGTCAAGCTGCGCCGCCTGCAGGAACTGCAGGCCGCCATCAACGCCAACATCAAAAGCATCAGCGAAAGCCGCCTGGGCACGGTGCAGCGCATCCTGGTCGAAGGGGCGTCCAAGCGCGATGCGACCGAGCTGATGGGCCGCACCGAGTGCAACCGCGTCGTCAACTTCGTCGGCCAGCCGCGCCTGGTGGGCCAGATGGTGGACGTGGTCATCACCGAGGCCAAGGCCTACACGCTGCGCGGCGAGGTGCGCCAGGTGGCCTGAGAGCTGACTATTTTTTTAATAGCTACAAACGCTTTCTGCATCAGCATTTGAGGCCAATTTGGATGAAAAATTCGCCGGCGGATCCGCATGGCGTGACAGCCGCCCGCCCCCAGCGGCGCCGTGGCGCTCCAAGCGCGGGCGCACAGATGCTTACACCCTAGGGATCAGCTAACCGGTTGATTCCCAAGCGCTTTTCGGCGATGGCACACGGTTTGCCACACGAAGTGCATGGTGTCCGTGCTCTCCCGTTTTCGCGTGCAGCCGCGTGCGCCCGCGCTGGCCCAGCGCTGGCGGCTGCTGTGCGCCGCCCTGCTGTGGGCTGCGGCCAGCGCGCCGGCCCTGGCCTTTGACCTCGACAGCGTCACGCAGCTGGCGCGCGGCCGCGCGCAGCACCCGTACCGGGCGGCCAGCGCGGCGCTGCCGCGCGCGCTGGCGGCGCTCGACTACGACCAGCTGCGTGACGTGCGCTGGAAACCCGAGCGCGCGCTCTGGCGGAGCGCGCAGCTGCCGTTCGAGGCCATGTTTTTCCACCTCGGGCGGACCCAGAGCGCGCCGGTGCAGATCCACGAGGTCACCCCCAGCGGTACGCGGCGCCTGGCCTATGCGCCCGCCGACTTCGACTACGGCAAGAACCGCGTCACCCCGGGCGCCTGGGGGGACCTCGGCTTTGCCGGCTTTCGGCTGCACTACCCCCTGAATTCGCCGCAGTACAAGGACGAGCTGGTGGTCTTCCAGGGGGCCAGCTATTTCCGCGCGCTCGGCGCCGGCCAGCAGTACGGCCTGTCGGCGCGCGGCCTGGCGATCGACACCGCGGGCGGCGCGCAGGAGGAGTTTCCGCGCTTCACCGAGTTCTGGCTGGTGCGCCCGGCGCCGGACGCCAGCGTTGCCACGGTCTACGCCCTGCTCGACTCGCCGCGCGCCACAGGGGCCTACCGCTTCGACATCCGGCCCGGTGCGCAGACCGTCACCACCGTGCATGCGCGCGTGTTCCTGCGCGCGCCGGGCACCGGCAAGCCGATCGCGACACTGGGCATCGCACCGCTCACGAGCATGTTCCTCTTTGGCGAGAACCAGCCCAGTCCGAGCGACTTCCGGCCCGAGGTGCACGACTCCGACGGGCTGATGATCGCCACCGGCGAGGGCGAATGGCTCTGGCGGCCACTGCAAAACCCCCTGCGCGCGCTGACCACGTCCTTTGCCACCACCGCCCCGCGCGGCTTCGGGCTGATGCAGCGCGACCGCCAGTGGTCGAGCTACGAAGACGCGGAGGCGCGCTACGAGCGCCGCCCGAGCGCCTGGGTGCGGCCGCTGGGCGACTGGGGCGCAGGGCGCATCGAGCTGGTGCAGTTGCACACCCCCGACGAAACCCACGACAACATCGTGGCGTACTGGGTGCCGGCGCAGCTGCCGGCGCCGGGCCAGGCGCTCGAATTCGCCTACGAACTGAGCTGGCAGGGCCAGGTCCAGCAGCGCCCGCCCGGCGCCTGGGTGGTGCAGTCGCGCCGGGGCCTGGGCTACTCCCGGCAAACCCAGGCCGACGCACCGCAGCAGGTGCAGTACGTCGTCGACTTCGACGGCCCGGCGCTGGCCGGGCTGTCCGACCGGGCGCGCGTACAGGCGGTCGTCAGCAGCGACGCCAACGCACGCGTGCTCGAGCGCCTGGTCTACCGCAACCCGGCCAATGGGCAGTGGCGCATGACGCTGCGCGTGCAGCAAATCGACCGGGCGCGCCCGGCCGAGCTGCGCGCATTCCTTGAACACGACAACCACGCAGTGAGCGAAACATGGACGCACATCGTTCTTCCCGAGTGAACCGCCGCTCGGCCGTCTCCCCGGCGCGCGGCGCACCGGTTCCCGCGCCCGCCGTGGGGGCGCGGCGCGGCGCGGCGCACGACCGCCCTGCCCCCTCGGGTCTCAGTCCGGTGCGCGCGGAACGCCACCCCAATTCGCTCACCACGCCTCCGCTGCACCGCGGCCCGATGGCGCCGGTGCCGTGGCGCGGCTTCTGGAACAGCCTCGGCACC
>NZ_MWOM01000049.1:0-33323 GCF_012931925.1 Acidovorax sp. SRB_24 | reverse complement strand
TGGTGCTGGTGACCGGCCCCACCGGCTCGGGCAAGTCGACCACGCTCGCGGCCATGGTCAACTACCTCAACGAGACCGAATACGGCCACATCCTCACGGTGGAAGACCCGATCGAGTTCGTGCACGAGTCCAAGAAATGCCTGGTCAACCAGCGCGAGGTCGGGCCGATGACGCTCTCCTTCGCGGCCGCGCTCAAGTCGGCGCTGCGCGAGGACCCGGACGCGATCCTGGTGGGCGAAATGCGCGACCTCGAAACCATCCGGCTGGCCATGACGGCGGCCGAGACCGGGCACCTGGTGTTCGGCACGCTGCACACGTCCAGCGCCGCCAAGACCATCGACCGCATCATCGACGTGTTCCCGGCCGAAGAGAAGGAGATGGTGCGCTCCATGCTGTCGGAGTCGCTGCAGGCTGTGGTGTCGCAGACGCTGTGCAAGCTCAAGGACGGCTCGGGCCGGGTCGCCGCGCATGAGATCATGCTGGGCACCAGCGCGATCCGCAACCTGATCCGCGAGGCCAAGGTGGCGCAGATGTATTCGACCATCCAGACCAGCAACAGCGTGGGCATGCAGACGCTGGACCAGAACCTCACGGATCTGGTGCGGCGCAACATCATCAGCCCGGCCGAAGCGCGCAGCAAGGCCAAGATTCCCGACAACTTCCCCGGGTGAAGCACACACCACCCCCTGACCCCGGCCGCCCTTGGGCGGCCCACTGGAGCCCCCCATGAAAGGCATTCTTGGCCTGCTGCGCCAGCAGGCGCGCGGCAACAAGGCCGCGCAAGAGCATTCCGATTCGGTCTTTTTCTCCACCGCCTTTGCCGACCAGGGCGTGGGCGCGGCCATGCTGGTGCCGTGGGAGGCGCGCGCCGTCGAAGTGGGCGCCAAGCGCCTGGCCCCGAGCCGCGGCGGCAAGCTGCTGCAGGCGCTGTGGGCCAAGGACAAGTACATGGCGCACCTCGACACCGACGCGGTCAAGCGCATGGAGCGCTTCTTCGAGTTCGCCCAGATCGCCGCCAACCGCGACGTGATCCGCCAGGACGAATATGGCAACTTCATGGTGGTGCTGCTCTCGGGCACCATCGCCGTGGACCGCGTGCAGCCCTGGGGCGAGCAGCTGCGCCTGGCGGAGACCCGGCCCGGCGACATCCTCGGCGAGATGTCGCTGCTCGACAGCGGCATCCGCTTCTCGGCCTGCACCACGCTGACCGAATGCGACATCGCCGTGCTCAGCGCCGACGCCATGGACGACATGATGGCCCGCGACCCGCAGCTGGCCGCCAGCCTGGTGGCGCTGCTGGCGCGCAAGCTGTCGCTGCGCCTGCGCGCCGTGAGCGCGCGCCTGAACGAGCACCAAAAATGAACCCTTGGCACCGCCATGCCAGACCGTGGGAGACACTCTGATGGAACGCGATCAGGCCAGTAAATTCATCAACGATCTGCTCAAGCTGCTGGTCAGCCGCAATGGCAGCGACCTGTTCATCACGGCGGATTTCCCGCCGGCGATCAAGGTCGACGGCGCGATCGCCAAGGTCTCGCCCCAGCCGCTGTCGCCCAACCACACGCTGACGCTGGCGCGCTCCATCATGAGCGACAAGCAGGCGGCCGAGTTCGAGCGCACCAAGGAGTGCAATTTCGCCATCTCGCCCCCGGGCATCGGGCGCTTCCGCGTCAATGCCTTCATCCAGCAGGGCCGGGTGGGCATGGTGTTGCGCGTGATTCCGCTCACGCTGCCCACGATCGACGGGCTCGGCGTGCCGCAGGTGCTCAAGGAAGTGACCATGACCAAGCGCGGCCTGTGCATCCTCGTGGGCGCCACGGGCTCGGGCAAGTCGACCACGCTGGCCGCCATGGTGGACTGGCGCAACGAGAACTCCTTCGGCCACATCATCACGGTGGAAGACCCGGTCGAGTTCGTGCACCCGCACAAGAACTGCGTGGTGACGCAGCGCGAGGTGGGGCTCGACACCGACAGCTGGGATGCGGCGCTGAAGAACTCGCTGCGCCAGGCGCCCGACGTGATCCTGATGGGCGAGATCCGCGACCGCGAGACCATGGAGCACGCGATCGCGTTCTCGGAAACCGGCCACCTGTGCCTGGCGACGCTGCACGCCAACAGCGCCAACCAGGCGCTCGACCGCGTGATCAACTTCTTCCCCGAGGAGCGCCGCGCGCAGTTGCTCATGGACCTGTCGCTGAACCTGCGCGCCATGGTCTCGCAGCGCCTGATCCCCAAGCAGGACGGCAAGGGCCGCGCCGCCGCCGTCGAGGTGATGCTCAACACGCCGCTCATCTCCGACCTGATCTTCAAGGGCGAGGTCGCCGAGATCAAGGAGGTCATGAAGAAGAGCCGCAACCTGGGCATGCAGACCTTCGACCAGGCCCTGTTCGACCTGTTCGAATCCAACGTCATCACCTACGAGGACGCGCTGCGCAATGCCGACTCGGTCAACGACCTGCGCCTGCAGATCAAGCTCAGCAGCCAGCGCGCCAAGACCACCGACCTGGCCTCGGGCACCGAGCACTTCGCGATCGTCTGAAGGCGCTTCCACTCGCACCGGCCCGCTGGTCGGGCCGGACTTTTTTCTTCACTGACCGGACAGAACCCATGCCAAGCACCCACCCCCGCAATTACGAAGCCACGCCGCCCCGCAAGGTCGCCTTTCTGGGCCTTGGCGTGATGGGCGCCCCCATGGCGGCGCACCTGGCGCTGGCGGGCCACACGGTCACGGTCTACAACCGCACGACCGCAAAATCCATAGCATGGTGCGCAGAGCACGCAAGGGCTGGCGCCCCAAAACATGCTGAAACACCCCGCCTGGCGGCGCAGGGCGCAGAGCTGGTGTTTTGCTGCGTCGGCAACGACGACGACCTGCGCGCCGTCACGCTGGGCGCCGACGGCGCCTTTGCCGGCATGGAGCCCGGGGCCATCTTTGTCGACCACACGACGGCGTCCGCCGCGGTGGCGCGCGAGCTGTACGGCGCTGCGCGCACCCTGGGCCTGCAGTTCATCGATGCGCCCGTCTCCGGCGGCCAGGCCGGCGCGCAAAACGGCCAGCTCACCGTGATGTGCGGCGGCGACCCGGCCGCGTTCGATGCGGCGCGGCCCGTGGCCATGGCGTTTTCGCGCGCCTTCACGCGCATGGGCGAGGCGGGCGCGGGGCAGCTGACCAAGATGGTCAACCAGATCTGCATCGCCGGGCTGGTGCAGGGCTTGGCCGAGGCCGTGGCCTTTGGCCAGCGCGCAGGCCTGGACATGGACCAGGTGCTGGACGTGATCGGCAAGGGCGCGGCGCAGAGCTGGCAGATGGACAACCGCGGCAAGACCATGGTGGCCGGCCAGTTCGACTTCGGCTTTGCCGTGGACTGGATGCGCAAGGACCTGGGCCTGGTGCTCGACGAAGCCAAGCGCAACGGTGCGCGCCTGCCCGTGGCGGCGCTGGTCGACCAGTTCTATGGCGACGTGCAGCACCTGGGCGGCGGCCGCTGGGACACGTCCAGCCTGGTCAAGCGCCTGGACTGACGGGACCGGGAACGCGCGCGCCCGGGGCAGGCGCTGCGGCGTCAGGGAGCGCGCTGGGGGCCCGAATCCGTGCTCACGGGCGCGGGTTTCGGCGCGCTCAGGCGCACCAGCTCTTCCTCGCTGAGCTGCTCGAACACGCGCACCACCTTGCTGACGCCGCCGACGCCGCGCGCAATGGCGGTGGCGCGGTTGGCCTCGCGCGGCGTGACCAGGCCCATCAAATAAACCACGTTGCGCTCGGTCACCACCTTGAAGGCGCTGGCCGTGAGGTCCTTGGCGTCCACGAGGCTGGCACGCACCTTGCCAGTGATGAAGGTGTCGTTGGAGCGCTGGCCCAGCGAGGTCGCGGGCATCACACCCAGGTCGTTGACCACCGAGCGCACATTGCCCACGCCCGCCACGGCCTGCTCGATGGCCTGGCGCACTTCGGCGCTCGGCACCTCGCCGGTCAGCAGCACCTGGCGGTTGTAGCTGGTCACGTTGACGTGCACGCGGTCGCCGTGGTCGGCCTGGATGCGATTGGCAGCCCGCATTTCAATGCCCTGGTCCTCGACCTGGGTGCCGGCGGTGCGCCGGTCCACGGCCACCATGCTGCCCATGGCCACCCCGCCCACCACCAAGGGGAAGCAGCCTGCCAGGCCAGCGCCCAGGCTGGCGGCAGCCAGCAGCATGCAAGCGGTACGGGTCATGCGAAGTTTCATTACGGGTTCTCCTGTTCACCAAACAATTGGGCGTCCACGCCATCGCACAGGCAGTTGAGCACCAGCGCGTGCACCTCGCGCACGCGCGCGGCGCGCTCGTGCGGGACGCAGATCAGCACATCGGTCTCGCGCAGCACCGTGGCCAGCGCGCCGCCGCTGCGCCCGCTGACCACCACCACGGTCATGTCGCGCTCGTGCGCGGCGTGCACGGCAGCGAGCACCTGCACGTCGTTACCGCCCACGCACAGCGCCAGCAGCAGGTCGCCCGCCTGCCCGAGCGCGCGCACCTGGCGCGCGTATTGCTGCGCCGGCTCGCCCTGGCCGGTCACGGACGCCAGCAGCGCGCCGTTGGCGGACAAGGCCACCGCGGCCAGTTCGGGGCGTTCGCGTTCGAAGCCGGCGACGCAGAAGGCGGCAAACTGCTGGGCGTCGGCGGCGGACACGCCGCTGCCGCACGCCAGGATCTTGCTGCCGCTGGTGATGCAGGCCAGCACGGCCTGCACCGCGTCCGCAATGGGCTTGCCCAGCGCCTGGGCGGCCTGGTACTTCAGATCGGCGCTGTCGATGAAATGCTGTTGGATGCGTTGCTCAAGCATGGGGAGCGATGATACCTGCGTGGTGTTACAAGTTTTGTAGCAAACCGTAGCCTGCCTGCGGGCTCGCGCGGTCAGGAGGCATCGAACGCGGCGCGCAGCCACTGCACGCCGCCGCCCTCGACCAGCACCACGTCGAAGCGGCACGGGGGCGGCGCGCCCAGGCGCAGCAGGTAGTGGCGCGCGGCGAACACGATGCGCTGGCGCTTGGCGGCGCCAATGCTGGCGCCGGCGCCGCCGAACGCCGGGCTGGCGCGGCTGCGCACCTCGACGAACACCACAGTGCCATCGCGCTCGCGCACAATCAGGTCGATCTCGCCGCCGCCGCGCCCGGGCGTTCGATAATTGCGCGCCAGCAAGCGCAGGCCCGCGGCCTGCAGGTGGTCCAGCGCCAGGTCTTCTGCGGCGTTGCCACGCTGGCGCGTCGTGCCCGGCGCACCGGCGCTGGCGGCTTTTTTTCCGAGGAAATCCATTGAGCGCATCTTTCGCATCAGCCCTGGATGCCGCGCGCGACGCGGCGGCTGCGCAGCATTATCCGCAAGGCGCCCTGTACGTGGTCGCCACGCCCATCGGCAACCTGGCCGACATCACGCTGCGCGCCCTGCATGTGCTGCAGCTGGCCGACACGCTGGCCTGCGAGGACACGCGCCACACGCAAAGCCTGCTGCGCGCCTACGGCATCGACAAGAGCGGCGCGCAGCTGCTGGCGGTGCACCAGCACAACGAGGCCGAGGCCGCGCAGGCGGTGGTGGCGCGGCTGCAGCAGGGCCAGCGCGTGGCCTACGTGAGCGATGCCGGCACGCCCGGCGTCAGCGACCCCGGCGCGCGCCTGGCCGCCGCCGTGCGCGCCACCGGCCTGCGCGCGGTGCCGCTGCCCGGCGCCAGCAGCATCACGGCGGCGCTGAGCGTGGCCGGCGCCGTGGCCAGCGGCGGCGGCGACAGCGGCTTTGTGTTTGCGGGCTTCCTGCCCGTCAAGCAGGCCGAGCGCGCTGCGGCCGTGCAGCGCCTGGCGCTGGAGCCGCGCTGCGTGGTGCTGCTCGAGGCGCCGCACCGCATCGGCGAGCTGGCGCAGGCGCTGGCCGTGCTCGGCGAGCGGCCGGTGACGCTGGCGCGCGAGCTCACCAAGCAGTTCGAAGAGGTCACGACCCAGAGCGCGCACGCCCTGGCGGCCTGGCTCGACGGCGCGCCGCAGCGCGTGCGCGGCGAGTTCGTGGTGCTGCTGCACCCCGCGCCCGCGCCCGAAGGCGACCACGACAGCCTGCGCGTACTGCAGCTGCTGCTGCAGGAGCTGCCGCTCAAGACCGCCGTGCGCCTGGCCGCCGAGATCACGGGCGCGCCGCGCAATGCGCTCTACGACACGGCGCTGGCGCTGCGGCGCGAAGCGGACGGCGAAGGCTGATCCGCCAGGGGCTGGGCCGCAGCCTCTGGGGGCCGGATCGGAAAATTCCAGTCAAAAGTGCCTCAAACCTAATACCAGCAAGCGCAAGCAGCTCTATTTTTGATAGTTCTGCAATCGGCTGGGCCGCGCGCGCCAACGCGCACCGGCCCGGGTGTTCACCCCGTCAGTGCGTCCGGTGTGCGCAGGCCAGCCCCGAGGCCACGCCCCCGAACAGGTCGCCCTCGACCTGCGGCGTGTCGGGAAACGCGCGCCCCAGCGCCTGGCGCAGCGGCTGCAGCGCCGACGAGCCGCCCGTGAGGTAGATCGCGTCGATGCGCTGCGGCGCGAGCCCCGCCAGCTGCAGGCAGGCACCGGCGCATTCGACCACCTTGCCCAGCAGGGCGTCGAGGTGCTGCGCCAGGTGCGCGGGCGTGAGCAGCGCGCCCAGGCCCGGCTCGACCCAGTCGAGCGCCAGCGTGGTGTCCGCGCCGTGCTGCGACACGGCGATCTTGCCGCGCTCCACCGCATCGGCCACGCGGTGCCCGAGGCGCTGCTGCAGCACCGCCATCAGGCGCGCGTGCAGCGCCACGTCGCTGTAGTCGCTGCGCAGGGCCTGGGCGTCGCGCAGCACGCGCGGCGCATAGAGCCACTGGATCAGGTGCCAGGTCGAGAGGTCGTGGAACACCCAGCTGGGCACCTCGCGGCCCTGCGGGCCTGTGTGGCCCAGGCCCAGCAGGGGCATCACGCGCGCCAGGCTGAGCTTGTGGTCGAAGTCGGTGCCGCCGATGTGCACGCCGGTGGTGGCCAGCACATCACCGCTGCGGTCGGCGCGCGCCCGGCGCTGCGGCCCCAGCCGCACCACGGTGAAGTCGGATGTTCCGCCGCCGATGTCGACCACCAGCACCAGGGTTTCGCGCGCGATGCGCTGCTCGTAGTCGAGCGCCGCGGCGATCGGCTCGAACTGGAACTCTACCGCGCCGAGCCCGGCATCGCGCGCCGCCGCGCGCAGCGCCTCCTGCGCCTGCAGGTCGCGCTCGGGGTTGCCGTCGACGAAATGCACCGGCCGGCCCAGCAGCACGCGCCCCGGTATGCCGCCGAGCGTGCGGCGCGCCTGCTCGGCCAGCATGCGCAGGAAGATCGCAATGATGTCCTGGTAGCTCACCGCCGTGTTCTGCACCACGGTCTTGTCCTGCAGCAGCGCGCTGCCCAGCAGGCTCTTGAGCGAGCGCATCAGCCGCCCTTCGGTGCCTTCGAGGTACTGCGCCACGGCATCGCGGCCAAAGTGCGTGCGCTGCTCCTCGGTGTTGAAGAACAGCGCGGTCGGCAGCGCCGTTGCCGCGCCTTCGAGCGCTAGCAAGCGCGCGGGAGCATCGCCCTCCCGCACGGCCATGGCCGAATTGGAAGTGCCGAAATCGATGTCGAGGGTGGTGTCGTGCAAGAGAGCCATGGTGTCGCGAGAAAACGATTGCCATCCCTGCGCCGCTCGGCGCTGGCTGCAGTGAAGGGGGGTGAGAGGAGAAGCGTCAGAATGGAAAAAGCCCTTGAGCTTCGAAAACTCAAGGGCTTTTGCGTTTGGCGGGACTCTACCGAAAGAAGCTCCGAAACCCGCACGGATTCTAGAAACTACTCTTATGACAGCACCAAAGTTGCCCCTAGGGCAGGGACTCCATTATCAATCATCCAAACATCGCCCGAAGGTCAGTGGGGTGTTCCAAGCACCGAAACTGCAGGCAAAAAACCCTGATCCCCCTGAAGTCAACGCAGAACGAACACTGCGCCTTTGTCGGGAATGGTCAGTTGCACTTACTCCTGCAGACGGGCACAGGCGCGCGCCAGACGGCGGCAACCCTCGTCGATCATTTCCATCGACGTGGCGAACGAGATGCGGAAATATTCAGGAACGCCATAGGCCTCCCCCTGCAGCAGCGCCAGACCTTCAGTGTCCAGCAGGTACAGCACGAACTCGTTGCTGTTGTTCACCGCCCAGCCCTCGGCGGTGCGTTTGCCCATCAGGGCGGCGCACGAGGGGAAGACGTAGAACGCGCCTTCGGGCACGTGGCAACTGATGCCGGGGATGGCGTTGAGCTTCTGCACCACGATGTCGCGCCGCTGCTGAAAGATGGCGGTTCGCTCGCGAATGTAATCCTGTGGTCCGCGCAGCGCCTCCAGCGCCGCCGCCTGAGCGATGGAAGAAGGGTTGGAGGTGCTCTGCGACTGCAACTTCACCATGGGCTTGATCAGCGCAGTCGGCCCGGCGCCATAGCCGATGCGCCAGCCGGTCATGGCATAGGCTTTGGAGACGCCATTGATCGTCAGGGTTCGCTCCTTGAGCGCGGGCTCCACCTGGGCCGGCGTGACGAATTCACGGCCATCGTAGAGAACATGCTCGTAGATGTCGTCGGCCATCACCCACACATGGGGGTGGCGCACCAGCACGTCGGTCAGCGCCTTCATCTCGGCACGACTATAGGCAGCGCCGCTGGGGTTGTTGGGTGCGTTGAGTACCAGCCATCGGGTGCGCGGGGTGATGGCGCGCTCCAAGTCGGCGGGCTGCAGCTTGAAGCCCTTGTCGGGTGGGCAGGGAACGAACACCGGCACGCCGTCGGCCAGCACTGCGATGTCGGGGTATGACACCCAGTAGGGTGTGGGCACGATGACCTCGTCGCCGGCTTCCAGTGTGCACATGAAGGCATTGAAGATCACCTGCTTGGCGCCCGTGCCGACAATCACCTCGGTCGACGCGTACTGCAGCCCATTGTCACGGCGAAACTTCTCGGTCACCGCCTCGCGGAGCTCGGGCGTGCCGCCCACGTCGGTGTACTTGGTCTTGCCCTCGCGCATGGCGCGTATGGCGGCCTCCACCACGTTGTCAGGGGTGTCGAAATCGGGTTCGCCGGAGGTCAATCCGACGATATCGCGGCCAGCGGCGCGCAACTCGCGGGCGCGCTGCCCCGCCATGGAACTGGGTGAAGGTTGGATGCGGTTGAGTCGTGCGGAAATGCGCAGCATGAAGATCTCCTGTGTGGCTGAAGCTGTCACGGTCGGCTTGTCGGGAGCAGCGGTTCAGGCGGCCGGGCGGGCAGTGCTCCGCCAGGGGCTTGTCCGAGCTCCTTTTTTGGGGTGAACGGGGACGGGGAATGCGCTAGGGGCTGAAGTCGCCGCGCGCGCGCAAATAGGGAATGAGCCCCCCAGCGTTCAGCATTTCCAGCATGAATGGCGCAATGGGGTCGCAAGGCAGGGTGGTGTCTTCCGCTACGTCGAGCAGCAACGCGCCGGCCTCATCTCGGCGCAGCAGCAGGGGTGTGCCCTCGGCAATGCCGCTGGTGTCGGCAGTGACGGCGCACAGGCCGTTGTTCATCGCATTGCGCAGGTAGGTGCGTGAAAAGCTCTTGGCCACTACGGCGCGGATGCCAGCGCCCAGCACCACTGTGACGGCGACCTCCATGGCCGAGCCGCAGCCGAAGTTGTGGCCGGCTACCAACACGTCGCCGCAGCGCACCGTATCGGCGAAGCCCGGGACCGCGTCTTCCAGCAGATAGCGGCGCAGTTGCAGCGGGTCGATGGTTTCCTTCTTGCGCCGCGACGAGATGATGTAGTCGGTGTTGACGTCATCGCCCAGCACCCGGGCACGGCCGTGGAGAGGCAGCAGGCTCATGCTTGGCTCCCTTGCTGCACTGTGCCGAAGTAGCCGCTGGCGGCGGCCGCACCACAAGAGCGCGGCGAGGCCAGCACGATGGAGGCCGCCGCATTGCCCATGCGGCCTTTGAAGTTGCGATTGGCGGTAGAGATGACGGTCTGTCCATCGGCCGGCACCGTGCCGCAGGTGCCGCAGCAGGAGCCGCAGCCAGGAGGCTGCAGCTCGGCGCCCAAGGCGGTGAAGGCGGCCAGCATGCCGTTGGCCTCCATCGCGCGGCGGATGCTTTCCGACGCCGGGGTGACGACGAGGCGAACGCCCGGGGCCACGCCACCGCGCGCCTGCAGTTCGTCGAGCGCCTCGCGGTAGTCCTTGAGCCGACCGCCGGTGCAAGTACCCAGGTAGACCATGTCGACCGGGGTAGGAGGCAGGGAATCGATATCAACCACGTTATCCACGCGATGCGGCAGCGCGGCCTGGGGCCGTACCGAGTCCAGCGCCAGGGTGATGCTAGAGGTGTAGTGTGCGTCGGGGTCGGCCTGGACGGGCTCATAGTTCGCGCCGGCCGCACCGGGCAGTTGCGCGAGCCAGCGCGCCGTGGTGTCGTCGTAGGGGAAGATGCCCGCCTTGGCGCCGAGTTCGACAGCCATGTTGGCCAACACGATTCGGTCTTCCATGTCCAGCGTCGCCACACCCGAACCCTGGAACTCCATGGCCCGGTAGTTGGCACCGTCGGCGCCGCGGAGGCGCGCCAGGGTCAGCGCCACATCCTTGCCCGACACACCAGGCGCCAGGCAGCCGGTCAGGGTGACGCGCATGGTCTCAGGCACCTTGAGCCAGACCTTGCCGCATAACATGACACCGGCCAGATCGGACGAGCCGATGCCGGTGGCAAAGGCGTTCGCCGCACCGTACGAGGTACTGTGCGAATCGGCCCCCACCAGCAGCCGGCCCGGTCGGGCTTCGCCCGACTCCAGGATGCACTGGTGCCCGATACCGGCACCCGCCTCGATGGTCGCGATGCCATGGGTTAAGGCGTAGATCCGAGCACGTTGCTGCAACTCCTGCGCCTTGGGGCCGGAGGCCGGGCCGTAGTGATCGAGCGCGAACACCAAGCGCTGTGGTGCACACGGCACGGCACCAGGGCGGATGGCCTCCAGATAGTCCAGCGCCATGGGGATCGAGCCGTCTGTGCCCATGGCCAGGTCGGGCGTGCAGATGGCGATCTCGCCGGCCCGCACAGCCTTGCCGGCGGCGCGGGATAAAATTTTTTCGGCAATCGTCTTTCCGTGCATGCCCTCAGTATCAAAGCACCCTGGGCAAATGAAAAGCGATTTAATATCGTGGAAAGGCATGAATAAAATTCATGTTTTTCTGCGTTTTTCGGGCGGCAGATCTTCCACCGGTTTAGCAAAGTCGCACATGCGCACGCACAGCTGCGCGAACCGCGCGCTGAAGCCGGCGATCTCATCACTCTCGCGGTAGATGGCGTGATACAGAATGGCGGGGCTCGGATGCTCCAACCGGATCTGTTGTAGCAGCCCGCGCGCCACATGGTCGCGGAAGTACAGCGCAGGCAGGTAGCTGATGCCGAAACCCGAGGCGGTAAGGGCCGCCAGCGCCACCAGACTGTTGCCGGCATAGGTTTTTTTCACCGACAGCCGCTGCTCCTGAAACCACTGGTCATATACAGCGTCAACCCCCGACTTGCCGGTCTGCGCCAGGATCGGGAAGCCGGCCAGTTGCGTCAAGGAGAGCGCCTTGGTGCGCGGCACCATGCCGGGGCGGCACATCCAGGCCAGCTCCATCTTCTGCAGCGGTACGGCCATGGTGCCGGTGCCGCCGAACACCGGCGGCACGATGGCGAAGTCGATAGCGCCAGCCGCCAGTTTCTCGCACAGCACGGTGCTCAGATCCACCTCGGGCTCGAAAGAGACGTCTGGGTATTCGCTGCGGAAGGCCTCGACCAGGCGCGGCAGCCAAGTCAGCGCTACCAGCTCAGTGACCCCCACGCGGAACCGCCGTACTGCCAATTCGGCCCGTCCCATCCGGTCGAGCAACTGGTTGCGCTGGTCCAAGATGGTATGGGCGTACTCCACCACCTCGACACCGCGCCGTGTCAGCCGCGCGCTGCGCAGCGAACGATCGAATAGCGAGACGTTGAACACGGCCTCCAGCTCGGTGATGCGCTTGGAGATGGCCGATTCGCTGGTGTACAGCTTTTCCGCTGCCGCGGCGAAGGTGCCGAGTTGTGCGACCCAGTAGATGGCCTCCAGCTGTTTGAAACTGACCATTGGCGGCTCCGTGGTGCGGCATGTGGACAGCCACAATACTTGAAATTATTTCATCATATTAGACCAGTTTTAATCGCTTTTTATTTATTCTGCAGGCTTACATACTGCCGTTGCGCAGCGCGTACGGAGAAGCCGGATCCGCCGGAATGCCGACGTGCCGCTGGTCGACTGAGACAACCCATGCAACAGGAGAGAGGCCAATGACCGATTTTCCCCCCGCCACGCAATGGCCACCCGGCTGGCGCATCAACCCGTCGCCCCCCAGCGTGCCGGCCGACATCGTGGCAGCCTTCCGCGACATGCCGGTGGCCGCTATCGGCGATGCCATGAGTCGCAACATCGGCGCCTACGGCCTGCGCCAGTACCACGCCCGGCTCGATGAAGTCCTCTGCGGCCCGGCCATCACCATCCGAGTGCGCCCCGGCGACAACATGATGATCCACAAGGCGCTGATGATGGCGCGTCCGGGCGACGTGCTGGTGATCGACGGCGGCGCCGACGTGACCCAGGCCTTGGTCGGCGGGCTGATCCGCACCACCTGCGTGGCCAAGAAGGTCGCCGGTCTGGTGCTCGACGCCGCCGTGCGCGACGTGGCCGAATGGGCCGAAGAAGGGATGCCCATCTTCGCGCGCGGCCATACCCATCGCGGCCCGAGCAAGGATGGACCAGGCGAGATCAACATCCCCATCGCCTGCGCCGGCATGGCTGTGATGCCGGGCGACCTGATCGTGGGCGATGCCGACGGCGTGATCGCCATTCCTGCGGCCGAAGCCGCCGAGGTGCTGGAAAAGACCCGTGCGCACCTGCGCAAGGAGGCGGTGATCCGCGAGACCAACCGAACCGGCACTGCCGATCCCGAGCGCTTCGACGCTGTTCTTCGTTCGAAGGGCTTGCCAGTCTGAAGAGATGACGCGGAGCAAACGGGTTGCATGAAGACCGCATAGCGATGACTCCAGCTGCACCTTGGCGATCTCTATGTGAAATTCCAACCAACCCTGACCCGTGTTTTCCATCCCATCATGCGCAGCGAAACGGCACAGTAGCGCCACGTGATCCAGGCCACCAAGGTCCCCGTGGACTGAACCGCCCGCCTCGCCCCCTCCCCCTACCCTTAAGAGAGACAAAAAGATGAAAAAGAAACACCTGCCTGCCGCCCTGCTGGTCTGCGTCCTGGGCCTCTTCGGTGCGTCCGCGCACGCCCAGGCGACCGACTATCCGCAACGAGCCGTGCGCATCGTCGTGCCCTTCGCCGCCGGCGGCTCCACCGACGTGGTGGCCCGGGTGTTGGCCGACAAGCTCGGACAGGAACTCAAGCAGCCCTTCGTGGTGGACAACCGCGCTGGCGCGAGCGGCAACATCGGTGCGGATGCGGTGGCGAAGGCCGCCCCCGACGGCTACACGCTACTGATGGGCACTACCGGCATCCTG
Organism: Acidovorax sp. SRB_24; assembly: GCF_012931925.1. Lineage (NCBI taxonomy): Bacteria > Pseudomonadati > Pseudomonadota > Betaproteobacteria > Burkholderiales > Comamonadaceae > Acidovorax > Acidovorax sp. SRB_24. The sequence continues at coordinate 19,773 of NZ_MWOM01000049.1, read as the reverse complement.
TCGATCAACGAGCACCTCTACAAGAAGATGAGCTACAGCCCGGCGCGTGACCTGGTGCCAGTGATCTACACCTCGCTGATCGCCAATATCCTGGTGGTGTCACCTACTGTGCCGGCGACCAACGTGGCCGAACTGATTACCCTCGCCAAGAGCACGCCGGGTGCGCTGAGCTTCGCCTCCTCGGGGGCGGGCAGTTCCACCCACCTGTCGGGCGAACTGTTCAAGGCCATGACCAGCACCAACATCATCCACGTGCCTTACCGCGGCAGCGCCCAGGCCATCACCGACGTGGTTGCCGGCCAAGTGACCATGCTGTTCGACAACGCGCCTTCTTCCATACCCTTCGTGCGGGATGGCAAGCTCAAAGCGCTGGCAGTGACCAGCAAGAAGCGCCTGCCCAACTTGCCCGACGTGCCGACACTCGAAGAAACTGGAGTGACAGGCTACGAGTCACTCTCCTGGAGCGGCATCGTCGCGCCAGCAGGCACGCCCAAGGCGGTGGTGCACAAGCTTAACCAGGCGATCGACCGCATCCTGAAGATGGAAGACGTGCGCCAGCGCTTTGCCAGCCTGGGCGTGGACCCGGTCGGCGGCCCTCCGGAGGCCTTCGCGCGCCAGATCAAGGCCGAGACCGTGAAGTGGGGTGAGATCGTTAAATCCTCCCACATCGTGCTGGACTGATACCCACCCCGCTTGCCCTATTGAGCCTTTCGCAGTTCATGACATCGTCTTTCCCTCGAAGGACGGTGTCATTCTTTATGAAGCTATCGATAGTTCAGTAGTAAGTTGTAGCTTTGCGCCTGCGCGCATTTTTTTCATCAACGTCAGCACTGACACCACGGTTCAGTTGCCCATGAAGAGCGGGTTGGACGCGCCCGTGTGAGCGCTCGAGCACCCTGCCCCCGCATCTGGACCAAGCTGTCCAACGAGCCGAGGCCCTGCGACTCTGGGCACAGCGTGAAGGCGTGCGGGAAGACGATTCGACGCGCCTCCTTTCCGTTGTGGCCCGCTGCTATGTGCGTGAGGTCTTCCCCACCAAGAGCGTGCAGACTCGGCGCAACAACGACAAGGAACTCGCCAACCTGCTGCGCGTGTTCGGCCACATGCCGATGGACGCCATCGCCCCCATGCACATCCGCGAATACCTCGACATGTTCGAGTTTTGCCCTTGAGCTTTTCCTGAAGTTCTTCTTGATGATGGACCTGGTCGAGAGGGGCGATACCTCGAAAAAGGTCCGCAACGTCCACACGATTCCGGAGTTGTGGGCACTTGTAACCCCTGCGCACAAAGCGCTCATCGCCGGTATGTTTCGGAACTCCACTGGCCCCGAGATTCGCCTTCAAGTCTTTGAAGAGGCGCTGCGACACCTAGGCGATAAGCCATTCGTTCAGTGGCGGTATGTTTATGAGTTCCCGTCCCGTCAACTGATGTCACATGGCGCGATCAGTATCGTGATCGACGCCGTTGGGCACGCTGCGGAGTACGTCATTAAAAGAACGCGTGCTCGACAACTGGGTTGCGATAGCGAATCACAGGCTGCCTGAAACAGAATTGTAGAAATTTGGCCCGAGATGTAGAAACGCCCCAGAACCCTTTCGGGCGCTGGGGCGCATGCTGACTGGTGGCCTGGGACGGAATCGAACCGCCGACACAAGGATTTTCAATCCTCTGCTCTACCGACTGAGCTACCGGGCCTAGCCTGAAATTATAACCAGAAAATTTGCGCCCAATTCCGGGAACGGAATTAATTGCGCTTGCCGCGCGCCAGATCGACCCCCAGCTGGCGCAGCTTGCGGTACAGGTGGGTGCGCTCCAGGCCGGTCTTTTCGGCCACGCGCGTCATCGAGCCGCCTTCGCGCGCCAGGTGGAATTCGAAGTAGGCCTTCTCGAAGCCGTCGCGCGCCTCGCGCAGCGGGCGGTCCAGGTCGAAGCCCTGGTGGGCGTGGGGCGCGGGGTCGGCGCCCATGGTCACGGGCAGGATGACCGGGGGCGCTGCACCGCTGCCGTCGGGCGCGGCAGCGGGCGCCGCCGCGGCCACTGCCGGCAGCGAGGCGCGCAGTGCCTGGCGGGCCAGGCCCTGCTCCACCGCCTTGAGCAGTTTTTGCAGCGTGATGGGCTTTTCCAGAAACGAGAACGCGCCAATGCGCGTGGCCTCGACCGCGGTGTCGATGGTGGCGTGCCCGCTCATCATGATGACGGGCATGGTGAGCAGGCCACCCGTGGCCCATTCCTTGAGCAGCGAAATGCCATCGGTGTCGGGCATCCAGATGTCGAGCAGAACCAGGTCGTAGCTGCCGTCCGCGCGCGCTGCGCGCGCCTGCGTGGCGTTTTCGGCCAGATCCACGCTGTGGCCTTCGTCGTTCAGGATTTCGGAGAGCAGGTCGCGAATGCCCAGCTCGTCGTCCACCACCAATATGTTTGCCATGTATGAAGTGCCTTGAAACTGCAGAGCACGATGTTGTTAAGACGCCACCGTGTGCCCAGTGGCGAATGATAGCGACACTTGGGCCCCGCGCACCCGACCGTCTTCCACCCGGTTGGCCATGTCCACGCGCGCGCCATGCTCGTCGGCGATCTTCTTGACCACCGCCAGCCCCAGGCCCGTGCCGCGGACCTTGGTGGTGACATAGGGCTCGAAGGCCCGCTGCAGGATGTGGGCAGGGAAGCCGCTGCCGCTGTCGCTGACCGTGAGGCGCACGCGGCCGCTGCGCTCGCTCCAAGCGGTCTGGATGCGCACGGGGGGGATGGGCTCGCCACTCGCGGCCGCGGCCTGCTCGGTGGCGTCCTGGGCGTTTTGCACCAGGTTGTGCACCACCTGGCGCAGCTGCTGCGCATCGCCCTGAATCGATGGACAGCGCGCATCGAGTTCGGCCAGCACCGGCACGGGGGCGTTGTCGGCCTCGTAGAGGTGCAGCACATCGGTGATGAGCGCATTGAGGTCCAGGGGCAACAGCTCGGCCGCCGGCAGGCGGGCGTAGTCGCGGAACTCGTTGACCAGCCGCTTCATGGCATCGACCTGGTCGACGATGGTCCGCACCGACTTGGTCAACATGGCCTGCTCGGGCACGGGCAGCTTGCCCGAGAGCTTCATTTCCAGCCGCTCGGCCGACAGCTGGATCGGCGTGAGCGGGTTCTTGATTTCATGGGCCAGGCGCCGCGCGACCTCGCCCCAGGCCTGGGCGCGCTGGGCCGACACCATCTCGGAGATGTCGTCGAACACCAACAGCCGCGCGGCATCGGGCAGCTGCGCCCCGCGCGCCACCAGGCTGGTGGCGTGGTGCGCGACGCCATTGGGCGAAGCGTGCAGCTCAAACGACTGCTGCCAGTGCTCCAGCCCGTGGTGGCCCTGATGGGTCAGGAAGGCGTCGAACTGGCGTTGCACGGCGGCGCCGAAGTCGGCCAGGCCCGGCACCTCGGCCAGGGGCCGGCCTTCATACGCCGCCATGGGCGCGCGCAGGATGCGCGTGGCGCCGGGGTTGGACGAGCGCACGCGCCCCTCGGCATCGAGCACGATGATGCCGGCGGTGAGGTTGTCCATGATGGTTTGCAGGCGCTCGCGCGCGGCGTCGAGCGCGCCCATGCTTTTTTCGACGGCACCGCGCGCGTCGGCAAGCTGCTCGGTCATGAGGGCGAACGAGCGCGTCAGCCCGCCGAGTTCGTCGCGGCTTTGCAGCGCCGCCTTGGGGCTGAGGTTGCCCGCGGCCACCTCGCGCACGCCCTCGGCCAGCACCAGCAGCGGCCGTGCCAGCTGGTTGCCCAGCACCACGGCCAGCAGCACGGCGGCAAACACCGCCAGGAACAGGCTCAGCGTGAGCGTGCCGATGTACATGCGCCGCAGGCCGTCGCGCGCCAGCGCGCGCTCCTGGTATTCGCGGTTGGCCTCTTGCACGGCGATGGCATTGGCCACCAGCACGGGCGGCAGCGGCACCGTGACCTGCAGGAAGCGCGGCTCCACCAGCAGCCCCAGGCTGGATTCGGACACCGTGGCGATGGCCTTGACGCGCGCATCGGCCACCGAGGCGGGGGCGGCCACATCGTCGAGCCCTTCGATCTGCGCCACCGCGTTCTGCTGGCGCACGGTGCGCAGCTGCTGGCTGGACAGGCGTTCGGGGTTGAGGCTGAAGCGCGACTGGCCGGCGCTCGCGAGCAGCTGGCCCGATGCGCCCCAGAGGACTACGTCGGTCGCGCCCAGTTGGTCGCGGATGCGCTCCAGCACCAGGCCCGCCGCCGCGTTGGGCACCTGCGCCAGCTGCGCCGTGGCCGCGCGCGCGCGCGCCGCGGTCTCGCTGGCCTGGGTTTCGAGCGTCGCCCGCGCCAGGCTGACCCCTGCGTCCAGCGCGCCCTCGACCTTAACGTCGAACCAGCTCTCGATGGAGCGCGACACGAACTGGTAGGACACCACGTAAATCAGCAGCCCCGGCGCCAGCCCCACCAGCGCAAAGATGGCCGCCAGCTTGACCAGCAGGCGGCTGCCAAAGCGCCCGCGCCGCAGCCGCGCGGCCAGGCGCAGCCCCATCCATGCCAGCACGGCCAGCAGCAGCAGCGCCACCACCACGTTCACGCCAAAAAGCCAGGCGTAGTTGCGCTCGTAGAGGGCGCGGTTGTTGGTCGCCAGCGTCAGCAGGAACATCAGCACCAGGCCGATGGCCACCATGACGGCGGCGCCCACGCCCACCGCCCAGCGCACGGCGCGCGAATGGCGTGCCAGGTCGGTGCCGGGCGTTTTCGGCGTCACCGCGCCGGCTCCAGACTGATGCGCTGGCTGCGGGCCAGCGTCAGGCTCCAGCCGCCACGGCCGAGCGCGCCGATCTGGAACGGCCGCGGCAGTTGCGTCAGGTCGAGGCGAAAGCGCAGCTGCACGTCGTACACCGTGTCTGGCGCGACGGCCGAGGGTTCGGCGATCTTCCAGCGCGCAATGCGCTGCATGGCGACGAGCGCATCGGCCAGTTCGTCGTAGTTCTGGCCCAGCACCACGCCCAGGCCGGTCTTGTCAAAGGGCACGGGCGAGACGTTGAGGCGCCAGCGCCGCGTCAGCGGCTGGTAGCTCAGGCGCAGGTGGCGCACGGCCTGGGCGATGGGCTGGTCGTACCAGTACCAGCGCTCGCGCACCACCTCGGCCTCGGTCACGAAATACATCGGAATGCCCTTGTACAGCGCGTCCTCGGCGAGTTCAGGCAGGGCAAAGTGCAGCGACGCGTTCAGGTAGAGCCCCTCGGGGGTGCGCTCCAGCGCCATCTCGGAGATGTCCTGCGGCGCCTGCGCGCGCGCGGGCGCCGGCAGGCCCAGCAGCCCGCACAGCCACACCAGCGCCAGCAGCAGCGCCAGCCTGCGCCGGGGGGCGTGCGCCTCAGGCCGGAGATTTTTGCAACAGTGCGTAGAAGAAACCGTCATGCTCACCCGAGGGATTGTCCGGGACGGCGCCGGGATTGCCGCCCATGCCCGGCAACAAATGCCCTGGAGAGGGCAGCAGGCGGGCGTCGGTGTGGTGTGCAAGGAACGTTTTGACCTGCAGGTCGCCCTCGGCCCGGAACACCGAGCAGGTGCAGTACAGCAGGCGGCCGCCCGGGCGCAGCAGCGGCCACAGGGTGGCCAGCAGGCGCGCCTGGATCTGCGCCAGCTGCGCGATGTCGCTTTCGCGGCGCAGCCAGCGCACGTCGGGATGGCGTCGCACGATGCCCGAGGCCGTGCACGGCGCGTCGAGCAGGATGGCGTCGAAGGCCTGTCCGCCGCAGTGCTGCTGCCACCAGTCTTGCGGGCGCCCGGCGTCGGCGGCCAGCACCTGGGCCTGCAGCCCCAGGCGCTGCAGCGTGCCGTGGATGCGCTCGCAGCGCGCCGGGTCGATGTCCAGCGCCGTCACCTGCAGCGCGGCCTGCACGCCCGCCCACTCCAGCAGGTGCGCCGTCTTGCCCCCGGGAGCCGCACAGGCGTCGAGCACGCGCAGCGGCTGGCCCAGGTCCAGGCCCGACAGCAGCAGCGGCGCCGCCAGCTGCGCCGCGGCATCCTGCACCGATACCCAGCCCTGCTCGAAGCCCGGCAGCGCCTGCACCGGCAGCGCACGGCGCAGCACCAGGCCGCTGTCTCCGACCTCGTATGCTTCACTATTAATAGCTGATAGCGATTGCTGGTATTGGACTACAGTGGTTTTTTGCTTGTTAACCCGGAGCACCATGGGGGCCTGGCTGTTGTTGGCCCGCAGGATCTGCTGCCAGTGCTGCGGGTGGTCTTTTTGCAGCCGCTGAACCCACCAGCGCGGGTGGTTCCACTGTGCCTGCAGGTCGCGCTGCGTGGCCTGCCGCAGGGCCTCGCGCTCGCGCAGGAAGCGGCGCAGGCAGGCGTTGACGAACGGGGCCTGGGCGCGCGCCGTGCTGTCGTGCTTGGCCGCCTCGACCGCCTGGTTCACCAGGGTGAAGGGCTCGTACGACTGCTGCGCGGCATCGCACAACAGCGCCAGCGCGGTGCACAGCAGGGCATCCACGCCGGGCGGCGGCGTGCGCGCCGCCAGCTGGCGGCGCAGCGCATCGGCCTGGCCCAGATGGCGCAGCACCTGGAACAGCAGGGCCTGGACGCCGGGGCGCAGCGCCGGGGGCACGGCGTCGAGGACGGCGGTGCCCGAGCGCCCCTGGCGGATGCCCTGCAGGGCCATGGCCACCTGCTGCAGCTGGCGCGACAAGGCCACGCCCTGCGGCGGCGCGGCGGCATCGCCGGCGCCCACGCCAGACGCCTGCGGAGCCCGCGGCGGCCGACGTGGCGCCGAGGAAGCAAAAGTGGGGGGTGTTTTTTTCATAGGGCACGCGCGGCCTGGAAGCCAAACAGCCAGGCCAGCAGCTGCGCCGGGAACTGGGCGATGGCGGCGTTGTACTGCGCCACCGCATCATTGAACTGCACGATGGCAGGGGTGTTTTGCGCCGCATGCTGCTCCCAGCGCTGCGCCCACGGGGGCACGGCCGGGCCAGGCGGCGGCGGGGGAGGATCTGGGTGCTCGGTGCCGGCCCACGCCGCTTCCAGCACCGTCAGCGCGGTGGACAGGGCCGCTGCAGCGTCTGCGTGCAAGGGCCGGGCCCGGGCCACGGCCAGCGAGGCGGTGAACTGCGTGGCGGCAGCCTGCAGCGCCTCGCGCAGGCTCTGGGCGGGTGCGCCGGCCTGCGCGGCATCGTATTCAGCGAGCATGGCCAGCAGGCGCACAAAGTGCGCATCGAGCCCGCCAAAGGCCTGCAGCACCGCGGAGCGCAGGCGCACCAGCCGGTTGTAGGCGCCCACGGCCCAGAACAGGGCCAGCGCCAACGCGATCCAGAAAATGGGCGAAGAAAACATGCACAGCTTCCAGCGCGGCGCACAGCACCGCGGGGTTCAGGGAATGGCCCATGAAAAAAGCTCCCGGCCTGTCGTTCTCATGACAGACCGGGAGCGTACAGCGACCGCCCGAAGGGCTTAGTCGGCAGCAGCGTCGCCGGCGTCTCCCACGGCCTCGGAAGCCGTCTCGGCCCCGGCCATTTCAGCCGCTTCGGCTTCGGCGATGGCGCGGCGCTCGGCGTCGTCCATGGCGTCCTTGACCTTGCGCGCCTGGTGGTAGGCCATGCCGGTGCCGGCCGGGATCAGGCGGCCGACGATGACGTTTTCCTTCAGGCCGCGCAGCTCGTCGCGCTTGCCCATGATGGCAGCCTCGGTGAGCACGCGGGTCGTTTCCTGGAAGGAAGCGGCCGAGATGAAGGAGTCCGTCGACAGCGAAGCCTTGGTGATGCCCAGCAACAGGTTGCTGTAGGTCGCGGGGATCTTGCCTTCGGCCTGCAGCGCATCGTTGGTGTTGAGGATCTCCGAGCGCTCGACCTGCTCACCCGCGATGTAGTTGGAGTCTCCCGTGGCTTCGACCACCACACGGCGCAGCATCTGGCGCACGATCACCTCGATGTGCTTGTCGTTGATCTTCACGCCCTGCAAGCGGTAGACGTCCTGCACTTCGTCCACGATGTAGCGCGAGAGCTCTTCGATGCCCAGCAAGCGCAGGATGTCCTGCGGGTCGGCCGGACCGTCCACGATCGACTCGCCGCGGTTGACCACCTGGCCTTCGTGCACCAGGATGTTCTTCTCCTTCGGCACGAGCTCTTCAGACACCTTGCCTTCAGGGTCGGTGATCTGCAGGCGGATTTTGCCCTTGGTCTCCTTGCCGAACGACACCGTGCCGGTGGCTTCCGCCAGCGTGCCCTTGTCCTTGGGCGTGCGGGCTTCGAACAGCTCGGCCACGCGCGGCAAACCGCCGGTGATGTCGCGGGTCTTCTGGCCTTCGATCGGAATGCGGGCCAGCACTTCGCCGGGGCCCACGTCCTGGCCATCGCGCACCTGGATCAGCGAGCCGATCTGGAAGCCGATCGTCACCGAGTGGTCGGTGCCGGGAATCTTCACTTCCTGGCCTTGTGCATCGACCAGCTTGACCTGCGGCTTGACCACCTTGGCGGAACCGCGGCGCTTGGGGTCGATCACGACCAGGGTCGAGAGACCCGTCACATCGTCGACCTGCTTGGCCACAGTGAGGCCTTCCTCGACGTTCTCGAACTTCGCCTGGCCGGCGAACTCGGTGATGATCGGGCGGGTCAGCGGGTCCCAGTTGGCCAGGATCGTGCCGGCCTTGATGGCCTGGTCGGCCTTCACCGCCAGCAGGGCGCCGTAAGGCACCTTGTGGCGCTCGCGCTCGCGGCCATGCTCGTCCTGGATGGTGATTTCACCCGAACGCGAAATCACCACCAGCTCGCCCTTGGTGTTGGTCACGTAGCGCATCGTGGCGTTGAAGCCGATGATGCCGTTGGACTTGGCTTCCACGCTCGACGCGATGGCGGCGCGCGAAGCGGCACCGCCGATGTGGAACGTGCGCATGGTCAGCTGCGTGCCCGGCTCGCCAATCGACTGGGCGGCGATCACACCGACGGCTTCGCCGAGGTTGATCAGGCCGCCGCGGCCCAGGTCGCGGCCGTAGCACTTGGCGCACAGGCCGTAGCGGGTTTCGCAGGTCAGCGCCGTGCGCACCTTCACTTCGTCGACGCCCGCGGCTTCGAGCTCTTCGATCAGGTCCTCGTCCAGCATCGTGCCGGCGGGCGCCAGCACGGCACGCGTTTCGGGGTGCAGCACTTCCTCGGCCGCAGTGCGGCCCAGGATGCGCTCGCGCAGCGATTCGATCACCTCACCGCCCTCGACGATGGCACGCATCAGCGCGCCGTTGGCGGTACCGCAGTCGTCTTCGGTCACCACCAGGTCCTGCGTCACGTCCACCAGGCGGCGCGTCAGGTAACCCGAGTTGGCGGTCTTCAGCGCCGTGTCGGCCAGGCCCTTGCGCGCACCGTGGGTCGAGATGAAGTACTGCAGCACGTTGAGGCCTTCGCGGAAGTTCGCGGTGATAGGCGTCTCGATGATGGAGCCGTCTGGCTTGGCCATCAGGCCACGCATGCCGGCGAGCTGGCGGATCTGCGCCGCAGAACCGCGGGCACCCGAGTCGGCCATCATGTAGATGGAGTTGAACGACTCCTGGTCCACCTCGTTGCCGTGGCGGTCGGTGGTCTTTTGCTTGGCCAGCTGGGCCATCATGACCTTGGAGACGTCGTCCCCGGCCTTGCCCCAGATGTCCACCACCTTGTTGTAGCGCTCGCCCGAGGTCACCAGACCGGAGACGTACTGCTGCTCGATCTCCTTGACCTCTTTTTCAGCAGCTTCAATGATGCTGGCCTTCTGTGGCGGCACCAGCATGTCCTCGATGGCGATGGAAATGCCCGACTTGGTGGCCAGGCGGAAGCCGTTTTGCAGCAGCTTGTCGGCAAACACCACCGTCTCCTTGAGACCGCATTTGCGGAAGGACACGTTGATGAGCTTGGAGATTTCCTTCTTCTTGAGCGCCTTGTTCATGTTCGAGAACGGCAGGCCCTTGGGCAGGATCTCGGACAGCAGGGCGCGACCGGCGGTGGTTTCGACCAGGCTGGTCGAGGGTTCGAACTCGCCCGTGGCCTTGTTCTTCGTCCACTCGGTCATGCGCACGTTGATCTTGGCCGAGAGGTCCACCTCGCCTGCGTCGAGCGCGCGCTGCACTTCACCGGTGTCGGCAAAGATCAGGCCTTCGCCCTTGGCGTTGATCTTGTCGCGCGTGGCGTAGTACAGGCCCAGCACCACGTCTTGCGACGGCACGATGGAGGGCTCGCCCGAGGCCGGGAACAGCACGTTGTTGGACGCCAGCATCAGCGTGCGCGCTTCCATCTGCGCTTCCACCGACAGCGGCACGTGGACAGCCATCTGGTCGCCGTCGAAGTCGGCGTTGAAGGCCGCGCACACGAGCGGGTGCAGCTGGATGGCCTTGCCTTCGATCAGGATGGGCTCGAAGGCCTGGATGCCCAGACGGTGCAGCGTAGGCGCACGGTTGAGCATTACGGGGTGCTCTTTGATGACCTCTTCGAGGATGTCCCAGACCACCGGCGTGCCGGATTCGACTTCCTTCTTGGCGGCCTTGATCGTCGTCGCGATGCCCATGGCTTCGAGGCGCGAGAAGATGAAGGGCTTGAAGAGTTCGAGCGCCATCAGCTTGGGCAGGCCGCACTGGTGCAGCTTGAGCGTCGGGCCCACGGTGATCACGGAGCGGCCCGAGTAGTCGACGCGCTTGCCCAGCAGGTTCTGGCGGAAGCGGCCGCTCTTGCCCTTGATCATGTCGGCCAGCGACTTCAGGGCGCGCTTGTTGGCGCCCGTCATGGCCTTGCCACGGCGGCCGTTGTCCAGCAGCGAGTCGACGGCTTCCTGCAGCATGCGCTTTTCGTTGCGCGCGATGATCTCGGGAGCCTTGAGCTCGAGCAGGCGGCGCAGACGGCTGTTGCGGTTGATGACGCGGCGGTACAGGTCGTTCAGGTCGGAGGTCGCGAAGCGGCCGCCGTCCAGCGGCACCAGCGGACGCAGGTCCGGCGGCAGCACGGGCAGCACTTCGAGCACCATCCACTCGGGCTTGATGCCCGACTTCTTGAAGGCCTCGAGCACCTTGAGGCGCTTGGAGTTCTTCTTCACCTTGACTTCGGAGCCGGTCAGGTCACCGCGCAAACGCTCGATCTCGCTGTCGATTTCAATCGAATCGAGCAGATCGCGAATGCCTTCGGCGCCCATCTTGGCGACGAATTCGTCACCGTATTCCTTGGTCTTGGCGTCGTAGTCGTCCTCGCTCATGATGCTGAACTTCTTCAGCGGCGTCATGCCGGGGTCGGTCACCACATAGGCTTCGAAGTACAGCACGCGCTCGATGTCGCGCAGCGTCATGTCGAGCACCAGGCCCAGGCGCGACGGCAGCGACTTCAGGAACCAGATGTGCGCGCAGGGCGCAGCCAGGTCGATGTGGCCCATGCGCTCGCGGCGCACCTTGGTCTGCGTGACTTCCACGCCGCACTTCTCGCAGATCACGCCGCGGTGCTTGAGGCGCTTGTACTTGCCGCACAGGCACTCGTAGTCCTTGATGGGGCCAAAGATCTTGGCGCAGAACAGGCCATCGCGCTCGGGCTTGAAGGTGCGGTAGTTGATGGTTTCGGGTTTCTTCACCTCGCCGAAAGACCACGAGCGGATCTTTTCGGGCGAAGCCATGCCGATGCGGATGGCGTCAAAGTGCTCATCCGGCGTGAATTGCTTGAACAGGTCGAGTAGCGATTTCATAAAACTCTTTCCCTAATATCAAAAATCATAGCTGCCAGCGCTTGACTGGCTTGGTTTTCGGGTCAAAAACACTTTAAAAGTGTTGATTGACAAGCGCTGGCTGCTCACTTTTTTACAAAGCCTTAGGAACGTTCGAGTTCGATATCCAGGCCCAGCGACCGGATTTCCTTGACCAGCACGTTGAACGACTCGGGCATGCCCGCCTCGATCGTGTGCTCGCCCTTGACGATGCTCTCGTACACCTTGGTACGTCCCACCACGTCGTCGGACTTGACCGTGAGCATCTCCTGCAGCACGTAGGCGGCGCCATAGGCCTCCAATGCCCACACTTCCATTTCACCGAAACGCTGTCCACCAAACTGGGCCTTGCCGCCCAGCGGCTGCTGCGTCACCAGCGAGTACGGACCGGTGGAGCGCGCGTGCATCTTGTCGTCCACCAAGTGATGCAGCTTCAGGAAGTGCATGTAGCCGATCGTGGTCGGGCGCTCGAAGGGGTCACCGGTGCGGCCGTCGTAGAGGTAGGCCTGGGTGCGCGACTCGGTCAGGCCCTTGGCGCGCGCGCGCTCCTCGGGGTAGGCGAGTTGGAGCATGGCGCGGATGTCCGCCTCTTCGGCGCCGTCGAACACCGGCGTAGCGAACGGCACGCCGTGCGACAGGTTGCCGGCCATTTCGAGCACTTCGCCGTCGCTCAACTGCGCCAGCTCTTCCTTGCGGCCCGAGCTGTTGTAGATCTCTTCCATGAACTTGCGCACTTCGGCCACCTTGGCCTCTTGCTGCAGCATGTCGCCGATGCGCTGGCCAATGCCCTTGCCGGCCCATCCCAGGTGCACTTCGAGCACCTGGCCCACGTTCATGCGCGATGGCACGCCCAGCGGGTTGAGCACGATGTCGGCAGGCGTGCCGTCGGCCATGTAGGGCATGTCCTCGACCGGAACGATCTTGGAAACCACACCCTTGTTGCCGTGGCGGCCGGCCATCTTGTCGCCGGGCTGCAGGCGGCGCTTGACGGCCAGGTAGACCTTGACCATCTTGAGCACGCCCGCGGGCAGCTCGTCGCCTTGCGTGAGCTTCTTGCGCTTTTCTTCGAATGCGAGATCGAAGCTGTGGCGCGTCTGCTCGAGCGAGTTCTTGATCGACTCGAGCTGGGCAGCCACGTCGTCTTCGGCCGGGCGGATGTCGAACCAGTGGAACTTCTCCACCGAGGCCAGGTAGGCCTTGTCGAGCTTCGTGCCCTTGGCGAGCTTTTGCGGGCCGCCATTGGCCACGCGGCCGGTCAGCAGTTTCTCGATCCGGTCGAATGCGTCGGCCTCGACGATGCGCAGCTGGTCGTTCAGGTCGAGGCGGAAGCGCTTGAGCTCGTCGTCGATGATCTGCTGGGCACGCTTGTCGCGCTGGATGCCTTCGCGGGTGAACACCTGCACGTCGATCACCACACCTTGCGAGCCCTGGTCCACGCGGAGAGACGTGTCTTTCACGTCGGACGCCTTCTCGCCGAAGATGGCGCGCAGCAGCTTCTCTTCGGGCGTCAGCGTGGTCTCGCCCTTGGGCGTGACCTTGCCGACCAGCGTGTCGCCGGGCATGACTTCGGCGCCCACGTAGATGATGCCGGACTCGTCGAGGCGGTTGAGTTGCTGCTCGGACAGGTTCGGGATGTCGCGCGTGATTTCCTCGGCACCGAGCTTGGTGTCGCGGGCCATCACCACCAGTTCCTCGATGTGGATCGAGGTGTAGCGGTCTTCGGCAACGACGCGTTCGCTGATCAGGATCGAGTCTTCGAAGTTGTAGCCATTCCAGGGCATGAACGCGATCAGCATGTTCTGGCCAATCGCGATTTCGCCAAAGTCCGTCGATGCGCCGTCGGCGATCACATCGCCCTTGACCAGCTTGTCACCGCGCTTGACGATCGGGCGCTGGTGGATGTTGGTGTTCTGGTTGGAACGCTGGTACTTGATCAGGTTGTAGATGTCCACACCCACTTCACCGGCCACGGCCTCGGCGTCGTTGACGCGGATCACGATGCGGGTGGCATCGACATAGTCGACCACGCCGCCGCGCGTGGCCGTCACCACGGTGCCCGAATCGACCGCGGCGACGCGTTCGATGCCGGTGCCCACCAGTGGCTTTTCAGGCCGCAGCACGGGCACGGCCTGGCGCGACATGTTGGCACCCATCAGCGCGCGGTTCGCATCGTCGTGCTCGAGGAACGGCACCAGCGAAGCGGCCACCGAGACGATCTGCGCCGGGGACACGTCCATGTACTGGATGCGCTCGGCACCCACCAGCACCGACTCGCCCTTTTCGCGCGCCGACACCAGCTCGCCGGTCAGGCGGCCTTCGGCGTCGAGCGTGGCGTTGGCCTGCGCAATGATGTACTTGCCTTCTTCGATGGCCGAGAGGTAGTCGATCTCGTTGGTCACCTTGGCGTCGGCCACACGGCGGTACGGCGTCTCGATGAAGCCGTATTCGTTGAGGCGCGCGTACAGGGCCAGCGAGTTGATCAGGCCGATGTTCGGGCCTTCGGGCGTTTCGATCGGGCAGACGCGGCCGTAATGGGTCACGTGCACGTCGCGCACTTCGAAGCCGGCACGCTCGCGCGTCAGACCGCCCGGGCCCAGGGCCGAGACGCGGCGCTTGTGCGTGATTTCGGCCAGCGGGTTGGTCTGGTCCATGAACTGCGACAGCTGCGAGGCGCCGAAGAACTCCTTGAGCGCCGCGGAAATCGGCTTGGAGTTGATCAGGTCGTGCGGCATCAGCGGGTCTTGCTCGGCCTGGCCGAGGCGCTCCTTCACGGCCTTCTCGATGCGTGCCAGGCCCGTGCGGTACTGGTTTTCGGCCAGTTCGCCAACGCAGCGCACACGGCGGTTGCCCAGGTGGTCGATGTCGTCGACTTCACCATTGCCATTGCGCAGGTCGACCAGGATCTTGACGACCGCGAGGATGTCCTCGTTCGTCAGCACCATGGGGCCGGTGGCGCCTTCGTTGCCGACCTTGGCGTTGAACTTCATGCGGCCCACGCGCGAGAGGTCGTACGTGTCGGGGTTGTAGAACAGGCGCTGGAACAGGGCCTGCACCGCGTCTTCGGTCGGCGGCTCGCCGGGCCGCATCATGCGGTAGATGGCGACGCGCGCAGCGAACTCGTCCACGGTTTCGTCGATGCGCAGGGTTTGCGACATGTACGCACCCTGGTCGAGCTCGTTGGTATAGATGCACTGCAGGTTCTGCACGCCGCTGGAACGCAGCTTCTTGAGCAGGACTTCCGTCAGCTCCTCGTTGGCCTTGGCGATGATCTCGCCGGTGTCGGCATCGACCACGGCACGTGCCACCACACGACCGACCAGGAAGTCTTCGGGCACGCTGATGTGCGTGGTACCCGACTGTTCGAGTTCGCGCGTGTGGCGTGCCGTGACGCGCTTGTCCTTGGCGACGATGACCTTGCCGGCCTTGTCGGTGATGTCGAAGCGGGCCACTTCACCGCGCAGGCGCTCGGGAACGAATTCCATTTGCGCGCCGCTGTCCATCAGACGGAAGTTGTCGTTGACGAAGAAATTCGCCAAGATCGATTCCGGGTTCAGGCCGATGGCCTTGAGCAGGATCGTGACCGGCATCTTGCGGCGGCGGTCGACGCGGAAGTACAGAATGTCCTTGGGGTCAAACTCGAAGTCGAGCCAGGAACCGCGGTACGGGATGATGCGTGCCGAGAACAGCAGCTTGCCGGAGCTGTGCGTCTTGCCCTTGTCGTGCTCGAAAAACACGCCGGGCGAGCGGTGCAGCTGAGACACGATCACGCGCTCGGTGCCGTTGATGATGAACGAGCCCTTGTCGGTCATGAGCGGCACTTCGCCCATGTAGACCTCTTGTTCCTTGACTTCCTTGACCACCTTGGACTGCGACGTCGAGGACTCCCGGTCGTAGATGATCAGCTGCACCTTGGCACGTACGGCCGAGGCGAAGGTGAGGCCCCGGGTCTGGCATTCGCGCACATCGAAGGCGGGTTTGGCCAGGTTGTATTCGAGAAACTTCATCTCGACAAAACCGTTGTGCGAGACGATCGGGAAAGCAGCGTTAAAAGCCGCTTGCAGGCCTTCATCGGTGCGCTTTTTGGGAGCGATGTTGGCTTGGAGGAATGCGGTGTATGCGTCCTTCTGCATCTGCAGCAGGTAAGGAACTTCGAGCACGCTGTCGCGGCTGCCGAAACTTTTGCGGATTCGCTTGCGTTCGGTATAGGAATAGGCCATGAGATCTCCGGGCAAAGACTTGAGTCCTGGGTCTGCGACGACTGACCCACAGGGCGGCGGACCCTGCGGACTTGGCGGTTGGCCACTACCAACCATGGCGGACGGCGATGCGTTGCACATCGCCCGAACCAAGGCATCTTCTGCTGTCGGGTTTGACAGAAGACACTAGAAAACCCGAGGGGTTTTCTGGTGTGCTCTGCAGCACATCCTATAAGCGCCAAAGGCTGGGAGTTCCGTGGTGGAACTCCCAGCCCTGGTACAGAACCGATTACTTCAGTTCGGCCTTGGCGCCAGCGTCTTCCAGCTTCTTCTTGGCAGCTTCGGCGTCGGCCTTGGACAGGCCTTCCTTGACAGCCTTGGGAGCGCCGTCCACCACGTCCTTGGCTTCCTTGAGGCCCAGGCCGGTGATTTCGCGCACGGCCTTGATGACCGACACCTTGTTGGCGCCGGCTTCCAGCAGCATCACGTTGAATTCGGTCTGCTCTTCAGCGGCTGCAGCACCTGCACCAGCGCCGCCAGCGGCAGGCGCGGCCATGGCGGCAGCGCTCACACCAAACTTCTCTTCAATGGCCTTGACCAGGTCATTGAGTTCCAGAACCGTCATGCTGTCCAGCGCGGTCAAAAATGCGTCTTTATCGAATGCCATTTTGATTTCCTAACAATTGTGTTGGTTAACTGCCGGGCGCTCAGGCCGCGGCAGGTTCGGCGGCCTGTTCGGCAGCGCCTTCGCCCTTTTTCGCCACCAACGCGCCCAGCACCACGGCCGTGCGCGAAATGGGGGACATCAACAAGCCACAAATCTGCGCCAGCAACACTTCCTTGGAAGGGATGTTGGCCAGTTGCTTGACGCCATTGACGTCCAAAGCCTTACCACCGAAAGCGCCTGCACGAATCACCAACTTGTCGTTGGTCTTCGCGAAGTCGGCCACCACCTTGGCGGCAGCCACTGCGTCTTCGGAGAAGCCATAGATCAGCGGGCCAGTCATCTGGTCGGCCACCACGTCAAAACCGCTACCTGCCACAGCACGGCGGGCCAAGGTGTTTTTCAGAACACTCAGGCTCACACCCTTGCTGCGGGCATCGGCGCGCAGTTTGGTCATGTCGGCGACCGTGATGCCACGGTATTCCGCAATCACAAGCGTTTGAGCTTTAGCGGCGAGGCTGGTCACTTCATTGATGACCGCTTCTTTCTCACTGCGATTAAGACTCAAGGTCTACTCCTTAAAATGTGCGCTCAAGGCCGAAGCCCCTCACACACGCTCTTGTTGCAGCGACCAACTGTTGAGGAACGGATTCCATCTGCAGCGGGATCGCCATCTGCGCTGGCCCCGAGGGATTAAGTGCAATCAGCTTGCACGCCAGCGGTCTTGGATGGCCCGGCGCATTGCTGCACCGGCCCACCACCGAGGCACTTTCGGTGCCTCAAGATTTCAGCAATTACGCTGCGATGGTTTGCGTGTCGACGCGGACACCCAGGCCCATGGTCGACGACACCGCCACCTTGCGCAGGTACAGGCCCTTGCTGGTGGCTGGCTTGGCCTTGTTGAGGGCCTCGATCAGCGCAGCGAGATTGCCTTGCAGCTTGTCGTTGTCAAACGAACGGCGGCCGATCGTGCTGTGCACGATGCCTGCCTTGTCCACGCGGAACTGCACCTGACCGGCCTTGGCATTCTTCACGGCCGTGGCCACATCGGGCGTCACCGTACCCACCTTGGGGTTGGGCATCAGGCCACGCGGACCCAGGATCTGACCCAGCGTACCCACAACGCGCATGGCGTCCGGGGCAGCGATCACCACGTCGAAGGGCATGTCGCCAGCCTTGACCATAGCAGCCAAGTCGTCCATGCCGACGATGTCGGCGCCCGCAGCCTTGGCTTCTTCGGCCTTGGCGCCTTGGGCAAACACCGCCACACGGGTGGTCTTCCCGGTACCGTTGGGCAGCACGACAGCGCCGCGCACCACTTGGTCGGACTTCTTGGCATCAATGCCAAGTTGCACAGCGACGTCAATGGACTCGTCGAACTTGGCGGTGGCCGCTTCCTTGACGATCACGACAGCCTCAGCGAAAGCGTACAGCTTGGTGCTGTCAACCTTGCCTTGCAGGGCTTTTTGTTTCTTGGTCAACTTGGCCATTTACACGCCCTCCACAGTCACACCCATGGAATGGGCGGAGCCAGCAATGGTACGAACGGCAGCGTCCAGGCTGGCTGCGTTCATGTCCTTCATCTTGGTCTTGGCAATTTCTTCGAGCTGGGCACGCGTGATCTTGCCGACCTTGTCGGTGTTGGGCTTGGCGGATCCCTTGTCGAGCTTGATCGCCTTCTTGATCAGGACAGCCGCAGGGGGCGTCTTGATGATGAAGGTGAAGCTCTTGTCTGCGAAGGCAGTGATGACCACCGGCAGCGGCAGGCCCGGCTCAACGCCCTGGGTCTGGGCATTGAATGCCTTGCAGAACTCCATGATGTTGAGGCCACGCTGACCCAGCGCTGGGCCGATCGGTGGGGATGGATTGGCCTTACCAGCTGGCACTTGCAGCTTGATAAAACCGACGATTTTTTTCGCCATGCTTTACTCCTTGCGGGTACAAACGCCTGGTTCGACTTCAGCGGCTCCAGGCTCCCCGGGGTTAACGACTCACTTTACTCGTTCGCACCGAGTCGAGAAATGCGAACAACCTACAAAACCCTGTCCGCTCAGGTCTTTTCGACCTGGCTGAACTCCAACTCCACCGGGGTCGATCGGCCAAAAATCATGACCGAGACACGCACACGGCTCTTCTCATAGTTGACGTCTTCCACAGAGCCGTTGAAGTCCGTGAATGGACCTTCCTTGACACGGACCAGCTCGCCCACCATGAACTCCACCTTGTGGCGGGGCTTGTCCGTGCCCTCTTGCATCTGGCTGACGATTTTCTGCACTTCCGCTTCGGAGATCGGGGCAGGGCGATTTTTGGCGCCGCCCACAAAGCCCGTCACCTTGTTGGTGTGCTTGACCAGGTGCCACGTGTCGTCGTCCATGATCATCTCGACGAAGACGTATCCCGGAAACAGGCGGCGCTCGGTTGTTTTGCGCTGCCCATTCTTCATTTCGACGACTTCTTCGGTTGGCACCAAAACGCGACCGAACTTGTCCTGCATGCCAGCGCGTGCAATGCGCTCTGCGATGTTGCGCTCGACCGCTTTTTCCATACCGGAATA
Organism: Acidovorax sp. SRB_24; assembly: GCF_012931925.1. Taxonomy (NCBI): domain Bacteria; kingdom Pseudomonadati; phylum Pseudomonadota; class Betaproteobacteria; order Burkholderiales; family Comamonadaceae; genus Acidovorax; species Acidovorax sp. SRB_24. The sequence goes on along the minus strand of NZ_MWOM01000049.1, from coordinate 685 downwards.
GGCATGGACAATGTACCAACGCAAATCCGGGTTATCCGCCGCGGCAGTGCCCAAGGCAGTGGCCGCACCAGCCATTTCAACAGCACCCGTCATTATTTTCTCCAACCCAGAATCAGATCGTAGAAGACCCATTCAAGCGTTTTATCGGTGAACCAGAGGAACAGCGCCATGACCACCACAAAGGCAAACACGTAGGCCGTCATCTGCACGGTTTCTTTGCGGGTCGGCCACACCACCTTTTTGACTTCTCGCCACGCATCTTGCGCAAATGCCACCAAGCGCTTGCCCGACTCCGAAAACAGAAACACGGCAACGGCAGCCACCAAACCCAGCAGCAGCGCACCCCACTGCACCAGCGGTCCATGCTTTCCCAGCAAATAAAATCCAGCAACGGATGCAATGACCAGCGCCACCACTGCGGCGAGCTTGGCCTTGTCTGCACCCGTACTGACAGTTTCAACCTGTGATGTGGCCATTTTTGGCTTGTTCCTGCTTCGGTTTCAGGCGTCGCTGAAGACGCCGAAGCCCGCCATTTGTTGGCGGGCTTGGATGGGCGCCACATTCATGTGGCAGGGGCAGTAGGAATCGAACCTACAACCTTCGGTTTTGGAGACCGACGCTCTGCCAATTGAGCTATACCCCTTCGAATTTAAGCAATGATCTTGGCCACGACGCCAGCGCCCAC
>NZ_MWOM01000055.1:0-26230 GCF_012931925.1 Acidovorax sp. SRB_24 | reverse complement strand
GGCCACTTTCAGGGCCCGCTTGTCCTGCAGATTCACTTTCATGATGTCTCCTTTTTTCACTGACACAAAAAGCGTGCTCAGCGTGCCGCACGCAGGGATCTGAGGCGTCCGACGACGCCGGTGGGAAAGTAATAGACCGACAACACAAACAGCACGCCCAGCCACAGCAGCCAGCGGTCGGGCGAGAGCAGTGCGGACAGCCAAGGCAGGCTGGAGGCCCCTTCGCTGCCCAGGCGCAGCAGGTCCTGCAGGTAGCTTTGCGCCACCAGGAACAGCACGGCGCCAATCACCGCGCCGTAGATCGTGCCCATGCCGCCGATCACCACGATGAGCAGGCAGTCCATCATGATTTCGAAGGAGAGCGACGTGTCGGGCCCGTTGTAGCGCAGCCAGATCGCCAGCATGCCGCCGGCCAGCGTGGCAAACAGCGCCGACAGCACGCTCGACGTGGTGCGGTACACCACCACGCGGTAGCCGATGGCCTCGGCGCGGAACTCGTTTTCGCGGATGGCCTGCAGCACGCGGCCGAACGGCGAGTTGACGATGCGCAGCAGCGCCAGCACCAGCGCCACGGCCACCACGAACAGCAGGTAGTAGCACAGCAGGCGCCCATCGAGCGATACGCCGAGGAACGGCTCGTCGGCGAACTCGAAGCTGGGCGACAGGACCGCGGGCACCTTGAAGGTCAGGCCGTCCTCGCCGCCCGTGATGTCCGACAGCTGCGAGGCCAGCGTCTGGAACGCAGCCGCCACGGCCAGCGTGATCATGGCGAAGAAGATGGCGCGCACGCGCAGCGAGAACAGCCCCACGGCCAGCGACAGCAGCAGCGACAGCAGCAGCGCGCCGCCGATGCCCACGGCCAGCGCCATCCACGTCGGGCCCAGGCGCGTGGTGGCCACGGCCACGCCGTAGGCACCGATGCCGAAGAACATGGTGTGCGCAAAGCTCACGATGCCGGTGTAGCCCAGCAGCAGGTCGAAGCTGGCGACCAGCACCACGAACACCAGCACCTTGGCCGCCACCGACAGCGCCTTGACGCCGGGAAACAGGAACGGTGCGAACGCCAGCCCGATCAGGATGGCCGCGAGGACCACCGCCAGCACCCTGCTGCGCGGAAAGTCGTTGGACAGAAGACGGTTCAACATGGTCTGTGCTTCCTCAACGGTTCGCCACGGGGTACACGCCCTGCGGGCGCCACAGCAGGATGGCGACCATCAACGCGATGTTCGAGAACAGCGCCGCCTTGGGCACCAGAAAGCCCGTGTAGTTGGCCATCAGCCCCACCAGCAGCGCGCCGATCAGCGCCCCGCCCGTGCTGCCCAGGCCACCGATGATGATGACGATGAAGATCAGCACATTGACCTGCGCGCCCATCTGCGGGATGACGTTCTGCTGGTACAGCCCCCACATCACGCCGCCCAGGCCCGCCAGCGCCGAGCCCACGACGAACACGCCGACGAACAGGCGGCGGATGCGGTAGCCGAGCGACTCGACCATCTCGCGGTCCTGCACGCCGGCGCGGATCAACAGCCCCACCTTGGTGCGCGCGAGCGTCCAGGCCAGCACGCCGAACACGAGCAGGCCGACGGCCACGGCCACGAGGCGGTATTTCTCGATCGCGGCGTCGCCCACCAGCAGCGCGCCGCGCATGCCTTCGGGCAGCGGCAGCGGAATCTGCGCCGGCCCCCAGACCACCTTGATCAGCTCCTCGCCGATGATCATGCCGCCCATGGTGATGAGGATCTGCTTCAAGTGCTGGCCATACACCGGCCGCACGATGAAGCGCTCGAACGCCAGGCCCACGGCGCCCGCCACCGCCATGGCCACCAGCATGGCCGGCAGCACGGCGACCAGATTGCGCCACAGCTCGGCGCTGCCCGTCCAGTCGCCCATGGCGCCCAGCACGCTGGTGGCGACGAAGGCGCCGAGCGCGATGAACACGCCGTGGCCAAAGTTCAGCACGTCCATCAGGCCGAACACCAGGGTCAGGCCCGAGGCGATGATGAAGATGATCATGCCCATGGCCAGGCCCGCCACGGTGAGCGTGAGCCAGGTCGAGGGCGAGCCGATGAAGGGCAGCACCAGCAGGGCCAGCGCCGGCACCAGCACCAGCGGTTTCCAGTCGAGATCGCGCGCACGCATGCCGTGGCCCCCTTTCCGCGCTGCGGAAAATATGTTTTTGATAGCTGTCCGCGCTTGCCACACAAGCGTTTGAGGCCGATTTGGCTTGAAGAATGCCGTCACAGTGCCAACCCCAACAGCGAACGCTGCAGCGCCTCGTCTTCGGCCAGCTGCGCCATGGAGCCTGCATGCACGACGGTGCCGTTGTCCATCACGGCCACCGAGTCGCCCAGGCGCTTGGCGAAATGGATGTTCTGCTCGACCAGCAGGATGGTCACGCCGCTCTTCTTGAGCTGGTCGAACGCCTCGATCATGTTGTTGACGATGGCAGGTGCCAGGCCCTTGCTGGGTTCGTCGACGATCAGCAGGTCGCGCGGCTCGACGATGGCGCGCGCCACCGCCACCATCTGTTTCTGCCCGCCCGAGAGCTTGCCGGCCGGATGGTTCCAGAACTTCTCCACGGCCGGGAACAGGCCAAAGATCCACTCCAGCCGCGCCGGGTCCATCTGCGCGGCGGTGCGGGCCGCACGAGCGGCCAGCAGCATGTTCTCCTTGACCGTGAGGTCGGCAAAGATGCCCATGTTCTCGGGCACATAGGCGATGTTCCTGCCCGCGATCTGCGGCGTGTGCAGCGCCGTGATGTCCTCGCCCGCGAAGTGGATCGAGCCCTTGGAGGCGTGCCACAGGCCCATGATGGTGCGCAGCGTGGTCGTCTTGCCCGCGCCGTTGCGGCCCAGCAGCAGGGTCAGCTCACCCCGGGGCACGGCCAGGTCGACGCCGTGCAGGATGTGGTAGGCGCCGATGTGCGTGTGCACGCCCTTGAGCTCCAGCAGGTTGTCGCTCATGCGGCCTCCTTCGTGACACCCAGGTAGGCCTCTTGCACCACGGGCGAGGCGATCACTTCGGCGGGCGCGCCGTCGGCCACCAGCGTGCCGTTGGTCAGCACGATGATGCGGTCGGCCAGCTCGCGCACCACGTCCATCTTGTGCTCGACCAGCAGGATCGTCTTGGTGGGGTCCTTCTTGAGTTCGCGGATCAGGTTCAGGATCACGGGGGCCTCGTCGTGGCCCATGCCGGCCGTGGGCTCGTCGAACATGTAGACCTGCGGTTCGAGCGCCATCAGCAGCGCCACTTCGAGCTTGCGCTGGTCGCCGTGCGGCAGGCTGGCGACGGCAGTGCCGCGGCGCTCCTGCAGCGCGACGGCCTCCAGGATGGCCTCGGCGCGCTCGGTCAGCACGCGGTGGTCGCTCCAGATGCTCCACAGGTTCAGGCCGCGGCGGTGCGGCCCTTCGCGCGTGGCCTGCACGGCCAGGCGCACGTTCTCCAGCACGCTGAGGCCCGGAAACAGGTTGGTCAGCTGGAAGGCGCGCCCGAGCCCGGCGCGCGTGCGTGCCGACGGGGCCAGGCCGGTGAGCTCGCGCCCGCCCAGCCGCACCGAACCGGCGCTGGCCTTGAGCTGCCCCGAGATCAGGTTGAAGTACGTGGTCTTGCCCGCGCCGTTGGGGCCGACGATGGCGGTGAGCGTGCCCGGCGCGAACGCGCAGCTCACGGCATTCACCGCCACATGGCCGCCGAAGCGAATGGTCAGGTCTTTTGTAGCCAGCATCGAAATTCAGGTAAAACCGCCCCAAACGCTTGATGGACAAGCGCTAAAAGCTATAAAAACAGAAGCAATCCGCCGTGGGCAGGCCGCGCTTGCGCCCTGCCCCCGCGCCGCATCAACGCGTATTGCGGACCGGGATCTGCATCTCTTCGGGCTTGATCTCGCGCACCAGCTCGGGCACGCCCCAGGCAAAGGCCGGGTCCACCTTGATCTTGAAGTGGTACATGCTCTGCAGGGCCTGGTGGTCTTCCTTGCGGAAGGTCATCTTGCCCTTGGGCGTGTCGAAGCTCATGCCTTCCATCGTCTTGATGAGCTTGTTGGTGTTGGTGTCGCCGCCCGTGGCCTTGAGCGCGGTGACCAGCGCCATGGCCGAGCTGAAGCCGCCGGCCGTGAAGAAGTCCGGCGGTGCCTTGAACTGCTTGTAGTGCGCGGCCACCAGGGCCTCGTTCACCGGGTTCTTGGGAATGCCGAAGTAGTAGTAGGTGGCGCCTTCCATGCCTGGGAAGTTCTTGAAGCTGGCCATGGCGGGCAGGATGTTGCCGCCGGTGGCAATCTCGATGCCATAGCGCTTCAAGTCCATGTCGGCGATCTTGAACGGGTTGCCGGCGCCGGCCCAGACAATCCAGATGATCTTGCGGCCCGGCTGGTCCTTGAGCTTGTCGATCAGGCGCTGCGCCCCGGCGGTGAAGTCGGTGGTGTTGGTGGGCAGGTATTCCTCGTGCACCAGCTTGGCGTTCTTGATGGCGTCCTTGAAGGCCTTCACGCCATCGCGGCCAAAGGCATAGTCCTGCGCCAGCGTGGCGATGGTCACGCCCGGCTTGTCGATGGCGACGGCGTTGGAGATCGCGTCCTGGCTGCTGTTGCGGCCGGTGCGGAAGATGTACTTGTTCCACTTATCACCGGTGATCGCGTCGGCCACGGCGGGCTCGACCAGCAGGATCTTCTTGTACTCCTCGGCCACGGGCAGCATCGCCAGCGCCACGCCGGACGAGGTGGGCCCCACGGCGATGTCGGCCTTGTCGTCCGAATAGGCGGCCGCCAGCAGGCTCTTGCCCAGGTCGGGCTTGCCTTGGTCGTCCTTCTCGATCACAACGATCTTCTTGCCATTGACCGCCATGGAGCCGCCCGTGGCGTAGTCCAGGCCCATCATCAGGCCGGTCTGGGTCTGCTTGCCATAGGCCTCGAGCGGTCCGGTCTTGCTGTAGATGTGGGCAATGCGGATTTCGTTGGACTGGGCCAGGGCCGGTGCCGAAAGCGTGGCGGCCAAAGCGGCCAGTGCGACCAGAGTGCGACGTTGCATGGGAAATGCCTCCTGTTGTGATGCCTGAACATCGCACAGTTCGTGCCAGCGGCGCAAGTGCTTGATGGGATGGGGAATTCATTTCCACGGCGTGGAATTTGCCTGAATTTCAGACACCCCAAATGGCTACTTTTCAGACAGCCGTGCAGTTCTTACACAGGGTTTTCCATGCGTGCATACAGCGTCGCGCGCGATATGCCGAGCCGGCGCGCCGTGGCTTGCTTGTTGCCGCCGTGCGCGGCCAGCGCGGCGGCGATGGCGCGGCGCTCGATCTCCGCCACCTGCTCGGCCAGCGGCCGCAGCAATCGGTCGTCGCCGGGCGCGCCGGACAGCGTCTCGGGCTCGGGCGCAGCGGGCTCCACGCCGGCCTCGCGCAGGATGCGCGTGAGCTGCGCGGCGTCGATGGTGTGCGAGTCGCTGCGCATGGCGGCCTGCTCCAGCACGTTGCGCAGTTCGCGGATGTTGCCGCGCCAGGGCTGCGCGGCCAGCAGCGCCATGGCGTCGGGCAGCAGCTCGGGCGGGGCGGTGCCGCTGCGCAGCGCCAGGTCTTCGCCCAGCACCTCGACCAGTGCCGGAATGTCGCTGCGCCGCTCGCGCAGCGGCGGCACGCGCAGCGGCAGCACGTGCAGGCGGTAGAACAGGTCTTCGCGGAAGCGCCCCTCGCGCACCAGCGCCGCAAGCTCGCGCGAGGTGGCGGCGACCACGCGCACGTTGAAGGGCACGAGCCGGTTCGAGCCCAGCGGCTCGATCTCGCCCTCCTGCAGCGCGCGCAGCAGCTTCGCCTGCAGGTTTTGCGGCATGTCGCCGATCTCGTCGAGGAACAGCGTGCCGCCGTCGGCCAGCTTGAACTTGCCGTCGCGTGCCTTGCGGTCGGCGCCGGTGTAGGCGCCGGGCGCCACGCCAAAGAACTCGGCCTCGAGCAGCGTGTCGGGCACGGCGGCGATGTTCACGCTGACGAACGGGCCGCTGGCGCGGCTGGAGGCGGCGTGGATGGCGTGCGCGAGCAGCTCCTTGCCCGTGCCGGTCTCGCCCAGCAGCAGCACCGGACTGGCCGACTGCGCCGCGCGCCGCGCCTGGCGCTTGACCTCGGCCGCGGCAGGGCTGGAGCCAACGAAGCTCGCAAAGGTGTACTTGGCCCGGCGCTCGCCCGCGCCGGCGCTGCCCAGCTGGCGCTTGCGCTGCACCGCCAGCTCGCGGCGCGCGTCGTCGAGGTCGCGCTGCAGCAGCGCGAACTTGCTGATCAGCGGCTGCAGCGTGGTCTCGGGGTGGTCGAACAGCACGATGCCGATGGCGCCGATGACGCGTTCGGCGTCGTCGCGCAGCGGAATGCGGCTGACCACGAAGGTGCCGGCCCGGTTGGTCAGCAGGTCGATCAGCACCGGCTGGCCGGTGTCGAGCACGCGGCGCATCTGCGTGTTGGGGATGACCTCCTCGACCATGCGGCCGACGAACTGGTCGAGCGAGGAGAAGCCCAAGTCGGGCAGGAAGCGCTGGTAGCCCTCGTTGACCCAGACGATGCGGCCGCTCTTGTCGACCAGGAACATGCCCTGGCTGACGCTGGAGAACAGCTGGAACATGGAGCGCGCGGCCAGCTCCAGAATGCCCTGCGCGTCCAGGGGCAGCGGGCTGTCAAAGGCGGCGGTGTTTGGCATGGCGGGCATGGTAGCGCAGGCCATGCGCCAGCGCTGCCTTACGCTACCAAAAAAAGAGCTGCCAGCGCTTATGCGATAAGCGCTGGCAGCCCATTTGGCTTGAAATTCGGCTCAGGCGGCCACGGGCCCGGGGCGGCGCTTTTGCATCCAGCGCATGGCACGCGGCAGCACCAGCACGGCCAGCACCAGCACCAGCACCGTGAGCGACATCGGACGCGTGACGAAGATCGACCAGCTGCCTTCGCCAATCGAGACGGCGTTGCGCATCTGTGCTTCGGCCAGCGGCCCCAGGATCATGCCGACCACCACCGGGGCGGTGGGAAAGTCAAAGCGCCGCATCAGCACGCCCAGCAGGCCGATGCCGTAGAGCAGGAACAGGTCGAACGTGCTTTGGCGCATGCCGTAGGCGCCCACCGTGGCGAAGATCAGGATGCCCGCATACAGCTGCGGCTTGGGGATCTTGAGCAGCTTGACCCACAGGCCGACCAGGGGCAGGTTGAGCACCAGCAGCATCAGGTTGCCGATGTAGAGCGAAGCGATCAGCGCCCACACCAGCGTGGCCGACGTGGTGAACAGCTGCGGCCCGGGGTTGATGCCGTAGTTCTGGAATGCGCCCAGCAGCACGGCCGTGGTGTTCGAGGTCGGAATGCCCAGCGTGAGCAGCGGAATCAGGGCCGCGGTGACGGTGGCGTTGTTGGCGGCCTCGGGGCCGGCGACGCCTTCGATGGCGCCCTGTGCGCCGAACTCGGCCTGGTCCTCGCCCTTGGCGAGCTTCTTTTCGACGGCGTAGCTCAGGAAGGTCGGAATCTCGGTGCCGCCGGCCGGGATGCAGCCGAAAGGCGCGCCGATCGCCGTGCCGCGCAGCCAGGCCGGGACGGAGCGCTTCCAGTCGCGCCGCGTCATGTGCACGCGGCCCATGCGGTTGCGCGACTCGACCACCCGGCCCTCGTACATCGCGGCGTACAGCACCTCGGCCACGGCAAACAGCCCCACGGCCACCAGCACGATGTCGATGCCGTCGAGCAGCTCGGACTTGCCGCCGGTGTAGCGTGCGGCGCCCGAGATCTGGTCCATGCCGATGCAGCCGGCAGCCAGGCCGATGAACAGCGCCGTCATGCCGCGCACCGTGCTCTTGCCCAGCACTGCGCTCACGGTGGTGAAGGCCAGCACCATCAGCATGAAGTACTCGGGTGGCCCGAGGCGCACGGCGAAGTCGGCGACGAAAGGCGCAAACAGGGTCACGATCACCGTCGCGATGGTGCCGGCCACGAACGAGCCGATGGCCGAGGTGGCCAGCGCGGCACCCGCGCGTCCGCTCTTGGCCATCTTGTTGCCCTCCATGGCCGTGACCATGCTGGCGGTCTCGCCCGGGGTGTTGAGCAGGATCGAGGTGGTCGAGCCGCCGTACATCGCGCCGTAATAGATGCCGGCAAAAAAGATCATCGAGGCCGTGATCTCGACCTTGGCCGTGATCGGCAGCAGCATGGCCACGGCCACGGCCGGGCCGATGCCCGGCAGCACGCCCACGGCCGTGCCCAGCGCGCAGCCGAACAGCGCCCACAGCAGGTTGGCCGGCGTCGCGGCGGTGGCAAAGCCCGCCATCAGTGCGTCAAATATTTCCATCACAGCCACCCTGTCTGCGTCAGCCCGGGCAGATTGATCGCCAGGAACTGCGTGAAAACCCAAAAGACCGGCGCCGAGATCAGCACACCGGTCACCACATCGACCCCCCAGGTGCGGGCGCTGCCCCCGCCCTGCCCCGCCGCGCGGCGCAGGCCCTGCACCGCCAGCAGGTAGCACAGCGTGCAGCTGACGATGAAGCCCAGCGTGGTGATCAGGGCGGCGTTGAGCAGCAGGCCCGCGGACACCCAGACGAGCGCTGGCACGTTGGCGCGCGCCGCGCCGCTGGGTTCGTCCATGGCGCGAAAGCCCCCGGACAGCGCCTCCCACAGCAGCAGCGCGCCGCACACTGCCAGCACGCCCGCCACCAGCCACGGCAGGAAATTGGGCCCCACGCCGCCATAGCCGGCGTTCGACGGAATGTCGAGCGCGCCCAGGGCCAGAGCGGCGGCGGTCAGCAGCACCGCGGCGCCCACCACGGCCTGCGTGCGCGTGGCCGGCACGACCGACGGCGCAGCGGAAAGGGACGGAGAAATGAGGTGATCAGACATGCTGAATCCTGTGCAAAGCCCGGGCGTCGGGGCCCGGAGAGCGACCACACCGCGGCGCCGCCATGGCACCGGCGGCGCGCGCGAAAAAAAAAGAAAAAGGGGAGCCCCAGAAGAACGCGATGCCGGTGCAGCCACCGGACGGCGCCGCCACGGCGCGCAACACGCTGCGCGCCGTGGCTTGAGCCCTCAGACCATGCCGGCCTTGACCATGGTGGCGCGCAGGCTGGCGAACTCGTTGTCGACAAAGTTGCCGAATTCGTCGCCGGCCATCCAGGCCGGGGTCCAGCCGTTCTTCTGCAGCGCCTCGGCCCAGGATGGGCTCTTGACGGCTTTTGCGACGCGGTCAATCAGCGACTTGCGCTGCTCTGCCGAGATGCCGGGCGCGCCGTAGACGCCGCGCCAGTTGCCGATTTCCACGTTGACGCCCTGCTCTTTCAGGGTCGGCACGTTGATGCCCTTGAGGCGCTGGTTCGATGTCACGCCGATCGGCTTCATCTTGCCGCTGGCAATGTATTCGGCGAACTCGCTGTAGCCACTGCCGCCAATGGTCACGTTGTTGCCCAGGATGGCGGCAATCGCCTCGCCGCCTCCGCGGAACGCCACGTAGTTGATCTTGGCCGGGTCCACCCCGACCTCGCGCGCCAGCATGGCGGCGGCAATGTGTTCGGTCGAGCCGCGCGAGCCGCCCCCCCACTTCACGCTGCCGGGGTCCTTCTTGAGCTGGGCGATCACCTCGGCCATGCTCTTGTAAGGGGAGTCTGCGGGCAGCACGAACACGTTGTATTCGCTCGTCAGGCGCGCGATCGGCGTGACCTGCGAGAGGTTGACCGGCGGCTTGCCCGTAATGATGCCGCCCAGCATCACCGCGCCCATCACCATCAGCGCGTTCGGGTCGCCCTTGCTGCCGTTGACGAACTGCGCCAGGCCGATCGCGCCGGCCGCGCCGCCCTTGTTGTCGTAGGTGACCGACGAGGCCGCACCCGAATCGAGCAGGGCTTTGCCGAGCGCGCGACCGGTGGAATCCCAGCCGCCGCCGGGGTTGGCCGGCAGCATCATCTTGATGGCGCTGGCGGTTTGCGCCGAAACCGGCAGCACGCCCGCGGCGGCGAGGGCGGCAAGGGATTTGAGAAAGGTATCGCGACGCATGGCTGTCTCCTTGTAGGGGTTGGCGAACTTTCCGATGATGGGGGCGCATCCTGTCAATCGGCTGTCCGCACGCTCAGGGAAAACACCCATGCGATGGCCCCGGCGCGGCGGTGCTAAGGTGCCGCCCACCATGCAATTGCTCCTCGTTGAAGACGACCCCACCATGCAGGCCACGCTGCAGCGCGCCCTGGCACGCCGCGGCATGGAAGTGACCGCCGTGGGCGACGGCCGCAGCGCGCTCGCCCGCTGGAGCGACCTGGCCCCCGACGCCGTCGTGCTCGACCTGACGCTGCCCGGCCTGGACGGCCTGCAGGTGCTGGAGCAGGCCCGCGCGCGCGGCCTGCGCACGCCGGTGCTGATCCTGACCGCGCGCGGCACCATCGGCGACCGGGTGCTGGGCCTCAACGCCGGCGCCGACGACTACCTGCCCAAGCCTTTCGACCTCGACGAGCTCGAGGCGCGGCTGCGCGCGCTGCAGCGCCGCAGCCACGACCCGGTTCAAGCCAAATCGGGCTCCAGCGCAATACAGATGGGCGCTATACGCTATGAAAAAGAGAGTGGCGCGATCTACCTGAACGGCGCCATCATGGAACTGACGCCGCGCGAGCTGGCCCTCATGCATGCGCTGCTGGCGCAGCCCGGCCACGCCGTGGCCAAGGAGCGGCTGTATGGGCTGGTCTTCCCGGGCCAGCTCGACGTGCAATACGAAGCCATCGAAGTGGTGGTGTACCGCCTGCGCAAAAAGCTTGCCGGCACGGGCCTGACGCTGATGACGCTGCGCGGCCTGGGCTACCTGCTCAAGACCGACACCGCATGAGCGCCTCTGCTGCCACGCCGCGCCAGCACCGGGTGCGCGCCCTGTCGCTGCGCGGGCAGCTGCTGTTGGGCATCCTGCTGCCGGTGCTGCTGTTCATTGCGTTCAACACCTTCAGCCTGTACCGGCAGACGCTGGCCTCGCTGCACACCGCCTACGACCGCACTCTGCTGGCCTCGGCTAAGAGCATCAGCGAGCAGCTGGACGTGAGCGGCTACGACGAAGCCGCCACGCTATACGCCACCGTGCCGTATTCGGCGCTCGAAGCCTTCGAGGCCGACAACCAGAGCCACATGTTCTACCGCGTCTCCACATTGCAAGGCGCGCTGGTCTCGGGCTACGCCGACCTGCCCGTGTGGCACGGCCGCATTCCCCAGCGGCCTCCGTATGCGGCGTTGGTGGACTTCTACGACGACCACTTCCAGGGCCGCAAGGTGCGCGTGGCCGTGCTGCTGCAGCCCGTGGCCACCGCCTCGGGGCGCGGCATGGCCGTGGTCCAGGTGGCGGAAACGCTGGAGGTGCGCGAGACGCTGGCGCTGCAGATCCTGTGGAACACCCTGGTGCGCCAGGCGCTGCTGGTGGCCGTGGTCGCCCTCACCGTGGTGGCCGTGGTGCAGCGCGCCACGCGCCCGGTGCGCCAGCTCAGCGCCGCCCTGCAGGCGCGCCCGGAAGGTGACCTGAGCCCCATCGCCACGGCCTCGGCGCCGCGCGAACTGCAATCGCTGGTCGATGCCACCAACCAGGTCATGCGCCGCCTGCAGCACCTCCTGCAGCACCAGAAGCGCTTCGTGCGCGACACCGCGCACCAGCTGCGCACGCCCCTGGCGGTGCTCAAGACACAGGTCCAGTCGGCGCTGCGCGGCGATGCGCCGCCGCTGCAGGCCCTGCAGGAGATCGAGGGCACGGTGGACCGCGCCACCCAGTTGGCCAACCAGATGCTGGCACTGGCCAAGGTCGAGCAATTGCGCCAGCAGGCACCGCCGCCTGTCGCGCGCTTTGAAGAGGTGCTGCGCGCCGTGGCGCTGGAGCTGTCGCCGCTGATCGCACACAAAGACCTCGACTTCGGCATCCACACCGACGCAGCCCCCGTGCGCGCGCACGAGTGGATGCTGCGCGAGCTGGCGCGCAACCTGCTGCACAACGCCGTGCGCCACGCGCCGCAGGCCAGCGTGCTGGGCGTGGAGCTGCGCAGCGACGGCCGCCATGTGGTGCTTACCGTGGCCGACCAGGGCCTCGGCATCGACAGCGAACTGGCCGCGCGCCTCTACCAGCCGTTTTCGGCCGGCGACGTGCGCACCGGCTCGGGCCTGGGACTGGCCATCTGCCAGGAGATCGTGCAGGCGCTGGGCGGCAGCATCGCCCTCACCAACCGCCAGCATGCGCGGCGCACCGTCGGGCTCGACGCCGTGGTCGTGTTGCCGCAGGCTGCGCCCGAACCGCCAGCGCACGCCGCGCCAGGCGGCGCGGCACAATAGGTGCCATGGACAGCCCCGACACCCTGCGCATTGACAAGTGGCTGTGGTGCGCGCGCTTTTTCAAGACCCGCAGCCTGGCGACGGAAGAAATCGCCAGGGGGCGCATCAGTGTCAACGGCCAGACCGCCAAGGCCTCGCGCGAGGTGCGCGCAGGCGACACCGTGGCCCTGCGCCAGGGCCAGGTGCCGCGCACCGTGGTCGTGCGCGGCCTGGCCCGCACGCGCGGCCCCGCGCCCGTGGCGCAGCAGCTCTACGAAGAAACCGCCGAGAGCATCAGCGCACGCGAAAAGGCCGCCGAGCAGCGCCGCCTGTCCCCCGAGCCCGCCGCGGCATTGCAGGAAGGCCGCCCGACCAAACGCGACCGCCGCGACATCGACCGCGCCCGCGACTGGGGCAGCCGCTGGAGCGCATCGGTGGACGACGCAGACTGACGCGCGGCGTCGGCCCACCCCCGCCAGGCTACGCCAACACTCCACGGATGTCAGAACAAAACGACCCCTAGTGATCGGATCATTGGGATGTTGTTGGGCGAGACGATGTGAATCGAACCCATGACGCCGGAAGCCCAGTGTGGTGAATCCGCGAGCGGGCGACATCGGAAGGCCGTTGTAAGCCTTGCCACATAACATGCCGTCACAACAACGGAGGCGGCATGCAAACCACCATCACCATCGTCGCTTTGCCGCCCGCTCGAAGCAGGCAACTCCTTCGACCAAGCCAGCCAGCCAGCCAGCGGATGGAGTGTCTGCAGGCAGCAAAACAACCTGAGCGACTTGTCGGCAGAGCCAACGCAGGCGCCACCTCCAGCTGTGCTCCGCACGCGGTCTCTGCAGCGCCATCGCACTCCGCAGCCCGACGTGCGGCCGCCACAAGAAGCTCTGGCGTAACCTGCTGCGCCGGTCTCAGAGGTGGAACAACATACACCATCACCGCCAGTGGGCGGTTGCTAAACGCTGCGGCTCTTCAAAGATCGGGCCGCTGAGGGCTGCTGTCCAGCCAGGCACGCATCGCTCTGGCCCGGCGCAGGGGTGGCTGCCGCCGTGCCCCCGCTTTGATCGGGGCTTTTATTGCATGGCCCCCGGGGCCACGCCAAAATCAATTGTGGCCAAACAGGAGGCATGCATGTCAATCGAGTACCTGCAGCAGCTGGCCTCGGACGGGACGTTCCCCGTTGACGTGACCGACGAGGCCAAGATCGACACCCTGCGCATCTTGAAAGCGGCCGGCATGGTCGAGGTGCAGCTTCCAGATGGCGACCGCAGCCATGCATGCGTTCATGCCATCACAGGCAAAGGCCGCGCAGCCATGTTGGCGGAGATTGCGAACCAGGTCATTGCCCGGCGCAGCGCTGACGTGGAGTCGGCCTTGCGAATCCGCGTGTAGGGGATTGGCCAAACAGACCGCCCTGCTCTTCGGCAGTACCAACGTGCCCCTGGCGCTGCTCACTGATCCCAACCCGTTCTGGGTGGCCAGGCCCGCAGGGGCCTTCTGTGCAGGTGAAGATGCGGGAGCTGCGCGTCCCAGACGTGGACAAGAGATTCGATTTGGCCGCCCGTGAAGCGCTCTTTGGGAACTCAACGCCCGAGAAAGCCGCAATTCAGGATAAACACCAGAATTAGCACGGAGTGCTAGAGGCCTAAAATGAAAAAGCCCCAAACGACTCAATCGCTTAGGGCTCTTTATCCTGGCGGAAACGGAGGGATTCGAACCCTCGATGAGGCTCTACACCCCATACTCCCTTAGCAGGGGAGCACCTTCGGCCACTCGGTCACGTTTCCAATCCGGCTATTATGCCTCAGATTTGGGCCGGTTTAAGCGGTGACCTGGTCCAGACCGAAGGCCGTGTGCAGCGCGCGCACCGCCAGTTCGAGGTACTTTTCATCGATGACCACCGAGGTCTTGATCTCTGACGTGGAGATCATCTGGATGTTGATGCCTTCTTCGCTCAGCACGCGGAACATGGTGCTGGCCACGCCCACGTGGCTGCGCATGCCGATGCCCACGATGCTCACCTTGCAGATGTTCGGGTCGCCCACGACTTCCTGCGCGCCCAGCTCAGGCACCACCTTGGTGCGCAGCAGTTCGATCGCGCGATGGAAGTCGCTGTGGTTCACCGTGAAGCTGAAGTCGGCCTTGCCGTCCTTGCTGATGTTCTGGATGATCACATCGACTTCGATGTTGGCGTCCGCCACGGGGCCGAGGATGCGGTAGGCAATGCCGGGCGTGTCGGGCACGCCGAGCACAGTGATCTTGGCCTCGCCGCGGTTGAATGCGATGCCGGATACAACGGCTTTTTCCATTTTTTCGTCTTCCTCAAAAGTGATGAGCGTGCCCGATTGGGCTTCTTCTGCCAGGTCGATGTCCCAGGGCGTGAAGCTGGAGAGCACGCGCATGGGCACCTTGTACTTGCCGGCGAATTCGACCGAGCGGATCTGCAGCACCTTGCTGCCCAGGCTGGCCATTTCGAGCATTTCCTCGAAGCTCACCGTGCCCAGGCGGCGTGCCGCGGGCACGACACGCGGGTCGGTGGTGTAGACGCCATCGACATCGGTGTAGATCAGGCACTCCTTGGCCTTCATGGCAGCGGCAATGGCCACGGCGGAGGTGTCCGATCCACCTCGGCCGAGCGTGGTGATGTTGCCGTTGTCGTCGATTCCCTGGAAGCCCGTGACGATCACTACCCTGCCGGCGTCGAGGTCGGCGCGCACACGCTGGTCGTCAATCGACTCGATGCGGGCTTTGGTGTGGCTGCTGTCGGTGCGCACGGGCACCTGCCAGCCGGTGTAGCTGACGGCGGACATGCCTTCGGCCTGCAGCGCAATCGCCAGCAGCGCCGAGGAGGCCTGCTCGCCCGTGGCGGCCAGCATGTCGAGTTCGCGGTGGTATTCGGCGGTGGCGCGCTCGGGCGCGAGTTCGCCCGCCAGGCCCAGCAGGCGGTTGGTCTCGCCGCTCATGGCGCTGGGCACCACCACGATCTGGTGGCCAGCGCGCGCCCATTTGGCCACGCGCTTGGCCACGTTGCGGATGCGCTCGGGCGAACCCATCGACGTGCCGCCGTATTTTTGAACGATCAATGCCATTGGTGTTGTGTCGTGACGAAACGGCGCAGGTTGGACGGTGTTTTGGAACGCAGCCGTTTCTCATGCAGGGGGGGGGCCAAAACCCTCGGGATTGTACCAATGCAGCCCCGTCCCCCTGCGCTCGACGAAGCCGCCCCCCACCTTGAGGTGAATGCGGTGGCCACGCGTAGTGCAGGCGAGGATCTGGCGCTGCAGTGCCGCCAGTTGCGCTGTGGCCGGCGTGGTCTGGTGCGTGCTGCGCAGCCAGTGACGCAGCACGTTGGCCTGGCGCGCGCCACTGAGCGCCTGCAGCGCGGCGATCTGCGGCGGCACGCCGACGGCGGCCAGGTCCTGCTGGGCGAGTTCGTACAGCAGTTCGCTGGCCTGGGCCGCGTGCGCCGCACTGCGCGCGAAGGTGTCGCGGAACGCGGGAAAGACGGCACCGAGCGCGGGCAGCAGGCGCGCGCGGATGCGGTTGCGCGTGTAGCGCTCGTCGCTGTTGCTCGGGTCTTCGACCCAGGTCTCGCCGCGCGCCTGCAGCCAGGCGCGCACGTCGGCGGCTGCCACCTTCAGCAGCGGCCGGTGCCAGGCCATGCCGCCGCGCTGCCACTGCGCCGGCATGGCGGCCAGCCCGGCCACGCCGGCGCCGCGCGAGAGCGCCAGCAGCAGGGTCTCGGCCTGGTCGTCGGCATGCTGCGCCAGCGCTATGGATTGAATAGCTGCATGCGCTTGACTGGCTTGCGCTGCAGCCTCAAAAGCTTTGTACCGGGCGATGCGCGCCGCATCTTCGGGGCTTTGCCCGGGCGCATGGCGCGCATCGACGCGCTGCACCGCCAGCGGCACCTGCAGCCGCGCGCACAGCGCAGCGCAGTGCTGCTCGAAGTGGTCGGCTGCGGCCTGCAGGCCGTGGTGCACGTGGATGGCCCGCACCTGGCCTGGCCAGCGCGCAGCACAGGCCAGCAGCAGGGCGGTGGAGTCGGCGCCGCCACTCAGGCCCACGGCCAGCGGCAGCGCAGGCGCAAAGGCGCGCAGCGCGGCGTCGAAGGACTGGGTCATGGCTCAGCCCCGCAAGCCTGGCCGGCTTTCAGCGGCTGTCGGCCTTGGTGTCGGTGAAGCGCCCGTAGCTTTGCAGGCGCTCGTAGCGGCGGTCCAGCAGCTCCTTGACCTTGAGGTCGGCGACCTGGCGGAAAGCATCGCCCAGGGCGCGCTTGAGGAAGGCGGACATCTGCTTGGGATCGCGGTGGGCGCCGCCCACAGGTTCGCTGACGATCTTGTCGACCAGGCCCAGCGCCTTGAGGCGGTGGGCCGTGATGCCCAGGGCCTCGGCCGCGTCCTGGGCCCGCTCGCTGGTCTTCCAGAGGATGGAGGCGCAGCCTTCGGGGCTGATCACCGAGTAGATCGAGTACTGCAGCATCAGCAGCTGGTCGCCCACGCTGATGGCCAGGGCGCCGCCCGAACCGCCTTCGCCGATGATCGTGGTGATGATCGGCACTTCGAGCTGCGCCATCTCGTAGATGTTGCGGCCGATGGCTTCCGACTGGCCGCGCTCCTCGGCGTCGATGCCCGGAAAGGCACCGGGCGTGTCGACGAAGGTGAACACCGGCAGGTGGAACTTCTCGGCCGTCTTCATGAGGCGCAGCGCCTTGCGGTAGCCCTCGGGGCGCGTCATGCCGAAGTTGCGCAGCGCGCGCTCCTTGGTGTCGCGTCCCTTCTGGTGGCCCAGCACCATGCAGGCATGGCCGTTGAAGCGCGCCAAGCCGCCAACGATGGATTTGTCGTCGGAAAAGTGGCGGTCTCCGTGCAGCTCGACAAAGTCGGTGAACAGGTCGCGCACGTAGTCGAGCGTGTAGGGCCGCTCGGGGTGGCGCGCGATCTTCGTGATCTGCCAGGGGGTCAGCTCGGCATAGATGTCTTTGGTGAGCTGCTGGCTCTTTTTGCTCAACTGGTCGATTTCGTCAGAGATATCGACCGCGCTTTCGGACTGCACGTAGCGCAGCTCTTCGATCTTGGCTTCGAGTTCCGCAATAGGGTGTTCGAAATCCAGAAATGTTTTTTTTGCCAAGTTGTTTCTCCTTGATCGCCATGCACAAGGGCAGTGGCGACAAGCGTTCAATATGCGACCGGCAGCGGCGCCAGCGATCGCCAAATATACCAAGTCGCCACGCTGCACCAAGGCTTCCAGGCCTCGGCCACCTCGCGCGCGTCACTGCGGCTGACCGGGTCACCCGAAAAATAATTGAGGCTGATGCCATTGATCAGCCCCACGTCATCGAGCGGCAGCACATTGGGCCGCATGAGGTGAAAGATCAGGAACATTTCGGCGGTCCAGCGGCCCACGCCGCGGATCGCGACCAGCTCGGCAATGATGGCCTCGTCGTCCATGCCCTGCCAGCCATCGACATGCAGCTTGCCGGCGTCAAAGTGCAGCGCCAAATCCACCAGGTAGTCCACCTTGCGCGCCGACAGCCCCACGCCGCGCATGTCGTCGACCTTGAGCCGGAGCACGTGCGCCGGCGCCATGGCCGGCGGCAGCGCGGCAAAGCGGTCCCACACGGTCTGCGCAGCCTTGACCGAAATCTGCTGGCCCACGATGGAGCGCGCCAGCGTGGTGAAGGCGTCGCCGCGCGACTGCAGCGTGGCCTCGCCCAGCTGGGGGATCAGGCGCTTCATCACCCGGTCCTTCTTCATGAGGTGCTTGCGGGCTTCCGCCCAATACCCGGGCGCGGCCAGGTCGGCGGCCTCTATTGCTATGTTTTTAGAAGCTGGCACGGCAAGTCCCATATGCCTTATCGGCCATTTTCATGATTAAAAGGCTCACGGGGCCACTTCCCAGGTCGTGCCCGCGGCGGCGTCCTTGAGGACGATGCCGGCGGCCAGCAGCTCGTTGCGGATGCGGTCGGCCTCGGCAAAATTTTTCGTGGCCTTGGCCGCAGCGCGCGCCGCGATCTGCGCCTGGATGGCCGCCTCGTCCAGCGTCGCGCCCGACTGCAGGAAAGCCTGCGGGTCGCCTTGCAGCAGGCCCAGGCAGCCGCCCAGGCTTTGGAGCAGACCGGCGGCCTGCGCCGACCGGCTGCGGTTGACCTCGCCGGCCAGATCGAACAGCACCGCCACGGCCTCGGGCGTGCCGAAGTCTTCGTCCATGGCGGCCTTGAAGCGGGCCGCATGGGGCTCGGCCCAATCGATCGCCACCTCTGCCGGCGCCACCAGGGCGAGCGCCGTGTACAGGCGCTTGAGCGCGGCGCGCGCGTCGTCCAGGTGCACGTCGCTGTAGTTCAGAGGGCTGCGGTAGTGGCTGCGCACGACGAAGAAGCGCACGGTCTCGGCGTCGTATTCCTTGAGCACGTCACGGATGGTGAAGAAGTTGCCCAGCGACTTGGACATCTTCTCGTTGTCCACATTGATGAAGCCGTTGTGCATCCAGGTCTGCGCAAGCGGCTTGCCGGTGGCGCCTTCGCTCTGGGCGATCTCGTTCTCGTGGTGCGGAAACTGCAGGTCGGCGCCGCCGCCGTGGATGTCGAAGCTCTCGCCCAGCAGTGCGCAGCCCATGGCCGAGCACTCGATGTGCCAGCCGGGGCGCCCCGGGCCCCAGGCGCTGCTCCACTTCACCTCCTCGGGCTCGCTGGGCTTGGCGCTTTTCCAGAGCACGAAGTCGAGCGGGTCGTGCTTGCCGTCCTGCACGGCCACGCGCTCGCCGGCATGGAGTTCATCGAGCGACTTGCCCGAGAGCTTGCCGTAGCCGGCGAACTTGCGCACCGCAAAGTTCACGTCGCCCTCGCCGGCCTGGTAGGCCAGCCCTTTGCTTTCGAGCCGGCCGATCAGGGACAGCATCTGCGGCACATAGTCGGTGGCGCGCGGCTCGTGCGTGGGGCGCTCGATGCCGAGGGCATCGGCGTCCTGGTGCAGGGCGCCGATCATGCGGTCGGTCAGGCCGCGCACGGTTTCGCCGTTCTGCACGGCGCGCTGGATGATCTTGTCGTCGATATCGGTGATGTTGCGCACATACGTGACGCGCAGGCCGCTGGCGCGCAGCCAGCGCTGCACCACATCGAACGCGACCATGGAGCGCGCATGTCCCAGGTGGCACAGGTCGTACACCGTCATGCCGCAGACATACATGCGCACATGGCCGGGGTCGAGCGGTGCAAAGTCCTCCAACGCACGCGTGAGCGTGTTGTAGATGCGCAGGGTCATGGGGTCACTGGAAGGGAAAGGCAAACAGCGCTGCAGGCAGCGCATTCGGGGCAAATCAGGGGGCGTTGCGCAGCGGGGCGCGGGGCAGGAAGCGGGGGCGCGCCGCGCGGGCCCTCAGCTACAATCTGCGGCAGTATATCGCCCACCGCCGGGCTCTGCGCCCCGCTTTAGCAAAGACACCTATGAACCTCGCACCGTCGGCGCTCGCGCGCATTTTGCACCACGGCGCCCGGCTGCTCGCCCTCGGCGCCTTGCTGGCAAGTCCGCTCGCCCATGCCGACGACTACAGCGATGTCAACCAGTTGATGCGCCAAGGCAAGCATGCCCAGGCGCTGGCACGTGCCGATCAGTACCTGGCGGCCAAGCCGCGCGACCCGCAGATGCGCTTTCTCAAGGGCGTGATCCAGTCTGATAGCGGCAAGAGCGCCGACGCCACGGCCACCTTCGTCCAGCTGACCGAGGACTACCCCGAGCTGCCCGAACCCTACAACAACCTGGGCGTGCTGTACGCCGGCCAGGGGCTGTACGACAAGGCGCGCGCAGCGCTGGAAATGGCCATCCGCACCAACCCCAGCTACGCCACGGCGCAGGAAAACCTGGGCGACGTCTATGCGCGCCTGGCCAGCCAGGCCTACAGCAAGGCGCTGCAGCTCGATGCCAGCAACACGTCCGTGCCCCCCAAGCTGGTGCTGATCCGCCAGCTGTTCACGCCCGGCACACCGGGCGCGCGCCCTGCCCCGGCCAAAACCGCCCCCAAGGCCGAACCCGCAGCGCTCAGGCCCGCAGCCGCGAACGCCGAACCCGGCGCCGCGGCCACCGACAGCAGCGCACGCACCGTCGGCAAGGCGCGTTACAGTGCCGACCCGCTCCAAGTATCCAGCCGCATGACGCCAGAACGGGTCAAGTCGGGCGAGCGCTGGCTCCGCGTGCGTGAATCCACGGGTGCCTGAGGGCGGCCACACCGGCATGGCAGGGGCAGAGCGCACCCGCGCACTCGCCGGTGGTTGAAGTGCACACCTTGACGTTTCCTCTTTGGGTGTTCGGCCCTACCAGTGTGGCGTTGGCCACGGGCGCCGCCCAAGCAGTTCTCGCGCGCGCCAGTATTGGATGCTGCACGACCGCCTGTGGAAAACAATCTACGAAGGAGTGATCGAATGATTTCCAGACGAAAATCGACTCTAGCGCTTTCAGTCATTGCGCTGACAGCTATGTTTTCAATAGCGCCATCGGTCCAGGCGCAGGCTGCGCCCCAGGTCAAGCTCGCCACCTCGATGGGCGACATCGTGGTGCAGCTCGACCCTGCCAAGGCGCCCAAGACCGCGGAGAACTTCCTGCAATACGTGCGGGACAAGCACTACGACGGCACCATCTTCCACCGCGTGATCGACGGCTTCATGGTGCAGGGCGGCGGCTTCACGGCCGACATGGCGCAAAAGCCCGCGCGCGCGCCGATTCCTCTCGAGGCCGCCAATGGCCTGAAGAACGACACCTATACCATCGCCATGGCGCGCACCGGCAACCCGAACTCGGCCACCGCGCAGTTCTTCATTAACGTCAAGGACAACGCCATGCTCAACGCGCCCCAGCCGGACGGATACGGCTATGCCGTGTTCGGCAAGGTGGTCCAGGGCAGCGACGTGGTCGACAAGATCAAGGCCGTGGCCACCGGCAGCCGCGGCGGCCACCAGAACGTGCCCACCACCCCTGTCACCATCATTTCCGCCACGGTGCTGAAGTAACCCCTCCCCTCTCTCAAAGGAACCTGCCATGAGCAACCCCCAAGTCGAACTGCACATCACCGGCTACGGTGTCATCACCCTCGAACTCGACGCCGACAAGGCGCCCAAGTCGACCGCCAACTTCCTGTCGTACGTGAACAAGGGCCACTACAACAACACGGTGTTCCACCGCGTGATTCCCGGCTTCATGGTGCAGGGCGGCGGCTTCGAGCCCGGCATGAACCAGAAGGGCACGGACGCGCCCATCGAGAACGAGGCCAACAACGGCCTCAAGAACGCCAACTACACCGTGGCCATGGCCCGCACCGGCGACCCGCACTCGGCTACCGCGCAGTTCTTCATCAACGTGGCCGACAACGGCTTCCTGAACCACACCGCCCCCTCGGCCCAAGGCTGGGGCTACGCCGTGTTCGGCAAGGTGGTTGCCGGCACCGAGGTGGTCGACAAGATCAAGGCCGTGAAGACCGGCCGCAAGGGCTTCCACGACGACGTGCCCAAGGAAGACGTCGTCATCGAAAAAGCCGTCGCGCTGTAACCGCACCGCACTGCGCAGCATGACCCCGGCCGTGCCCCCGATCCAGGAGCTTGCCGCTCCTGCGCACTGGCGCACGGTCGATGTCATCTCCGACCTGCACCTGCAAGCCAGCGAGCCGGCCACCGTGGCCGCCTGGCAGCGCTACCTGCAGACCACGCCGGCCGATGCCCTGTTCATTCTGGGCGACCTGTTCGAGGTTTGGGTCGGCGACGACGCCATCGGCGACACCCGCGACGCCGACAGCCGTTTTGAAGCGCAGTGCTGCGCCCTGCTGCGCGCCGCCGCCCAACACATGGCGGTGTTCTACATGCACGGCAACCGCGACTTTCTGGCGGGTCCGGCCTTTCTCGCGCACTGCGGCACCACCGGCCTGACAGACCCCACCGTGCTGGAGTTTGCGGGCCGGCGCACGCTGCTGAGCCATGGCGACGCGCTGTGCCTGGACGACGTGGACTACCAGCGCTTTCGCCGGCTGGCGCGCAGCGCGGCGTGGCAGCGCGACTTTCTGGCCCAGCCCCTGGCCACGCGGCGCGCGCAGGCGCGCGCCATGCGCAACGAGAGCGAAGCACGCAAACACTCGGGCCAGCCCTATGCCGACGTGGACGGCCCCGCCGCCGCCGCCTGGCTGCGCGCCGCCCGGGCCGACACTCTGGTCCACGGCCACACGCACCGCCCCGCAGAGCACGCGCTCGCACCGGGCCAGCGGCGCTTGGTGCTGAGCGACTGGGATGGCGCAGCCCAGCCCCCGCGCGCCGAGGTGCTGCGCCTGGACGCCGCAGGCCTGCACCGCGTGGTGCCGGACTGAAGGCCGCCATGGGCGGTTGGTACCGGCGCCTGTGGCGGCAGCTGCGCGGGCGCATTGCGCCCGTGCCGGACATTCCCGCCACGCTGTGGCTGCGCACCGTGCAGCACTACCCCTTTCTCGCCAACCTTCCCCTGCACGACCAGGCCAAGCTGCGCGCACTCAGCGCGCTGTTCCTGCAGCGCAAGCAATTCCATGGCGGCCACGGCCTCACCGTGACCGACGCCATGGCCGTGGCCATCGCCGCCCAGGCCTGCCTGCCGCTGCTGCACTGGGGCGATCCGGCGCAGGCGCTGGGCTGGTACGACGATTTCGTCGGCATCGTGGTCCACCCGGGCGCCGTGGTCGCGCGCCGCCATGTCACCGACGAGGCCGGCGTGGTGCACCACTACGACGAGCACCTGGTGGGCGAGGCCATGGAGCGCGGCCCCGTGATGCTGAGCTGGCACGACGTGCACGCGGCGGGCCGCAGCGCCGAGCACGGCACCAACGTCGTGCTCCATGAATTCGCCCACAAGCTCGACATGCGCAGCGGCGCGGCCGACGGCTGCCCGCCGCTGCCCGCCGGCTTCATGGGCACCTCGGGTGCGCGCGCGGCCCACGCGCTGTGGTGGGCGGCCTGGGATCCCGCCTATGCGGCTTTCCGCGAGCAGGTGCTGATTGCGCAGCGCTTCGGCGGTGCGGCGCCGTGGCTGGACGCCTATGGCGCCACGGCGCCAGCAGAGTTTTTTGCCGTGGCCTGCGAAGCCTATTTCGTCAACCGTGCGCGCTTCGCGTCAGAATTTCCTGCACTCCTGCCCCTGCTGGATGCGTTCTTCCAGCGGCCCGCGGCAGCGGCTTGAAGGCTGTGGGGCGCGCGGCAGTCCGCACCGGCTAGGCGCCGCCGCCCTGTGGGAAAGACCGCTCACCGGTGTCTGTGTCCGCGTCCGGCGACGGCAGGAGCGCGATAAAACGCGCCGTGGCCGGGTTCAGGTTGTCGGCCCGCCATACACAGGACAGCACCGCATGCGCCGGCGGGGTCGCGCCGTCCAGCCACCGGTACACCAGCCGCCCCGCATGGCCCTGCACCGCCGACGCGGGCACCAGTGCCGCGCCCATGCCTGCTTCCACGAGCGCCAGCAGGGTCGGCAAGATGCTCAGGTGCTGCACATCCGGGCGCACCTGCGCCAAGGCGAAAACGCCTTCGACCAGTTCATGAAAATAACGCGCGCCTTCGGCCTGGTAGCCGATCCAAGGCAGGCCGTGCAGCGCCTGCACCGGAACACGCGCCATGTCCGCCAAGGCGTGGCCGACCGGCAGGGCCAGCACCAACGGGTCGCGGGCCACGACGCGGGACGCCAGGTCCGGCCCATCCATCGTGGGAGACAGGCGCACCAGAGCGGCATCGATGCGGCCGCTGCGCACGCCATCGATCAGCACATCCGATGTCATCTGCCGCAAGTCCAGCGCCACTGCGGGGTAGTGCGTGCGATAGGCCTGCAGCGCGTCCGGCAGCACGCGGTACACCGTGCTGTGCGTGAACCCCAGCGTGAGGTGCCCCGCCTCGCCGCGCGCCGTGCGCTGCACGGCATGCTGTGCCGCCTCCGCCTCTGCGATCAGCTGGCGCGCGCGCTCCAGCAGCAAGCGACCGGCGGGCGTGAGCTGCACCGAGCGGGTCGTGCGCACGAGCAGCGCCGCCCCCAGATCCTCTTCGAATTGGCGGATCTGCTGGCTCAAGGGCGGCTGGCTGATGTGCAACCGCTGCGCAGCGCGGCCAAAGTGCAACTCTTCGGCGACGGCCACAAAGGCAAGCAAAGCACGAGAGAGCAACATTAAGACCTTTATCGACCTAAACAGATATTAATTTTATATTAGACATATCAGTCTGCCGCTTCTATTCTGCAGCCCTCCACCCGATGTGGCGCTTTCACCCCCTTTGGAGTCTTCTGATGACACGTTTTCTCAAGTCCCGCCGAGCACTTCTTGCCGCTGCCCTGCTGGGCGCTGTCGCACACACTGGCGTAGCACAGGCGCAAGCCACCTACCCCTCCAAGCCGGTGCAGATCGTCGTGCCGTTTGCCGCAGGCAGCGTCACCGACCTGCTCGCGCGCATCGTGGCGCAGCGGCTGGCCGAAGCACTCGGGCAGCCCGTGGTCATCGACAACAAGGCCGGCGCAGACGGCAACATCGGCGCGGCCTATGCTGCAGCCGCCGCACCGGACGGCTACACGCTGATGATGGGCGCGGCCAGCACCAACGCGATCAACCCCAGCCTGCATAAGAACCTGCGCTTCGATGCAATGCGCGACTTCGCTCCCATCACCAACGTGGCGGCGATGCCCAACGTGCTCGTGGTCGGCCCGCAGGTGCCCGCGCGCAGCGTCAAGGACTTCATCGATGCCGCCAAGACCGACAAATACAGCTTCGCCTCCAGCGGCGCGGGCGGCAGCATGCACCTGTCGGGTGAGCTCTTTAAAAACATGGCCCAGATTCCGGACTTTCTGCATGTCCCATACAAAGGCGGCAGTGCACCGGTGACCGATGTGATGGGCGGGCGCGTGAGCGCCATGTTCTGCAACCTGCCGCTGTGTCTGCCGCACATCCGCAGCGGCAAGCTCACGGCGCTGGGCGTGACCTCCACCAAGCGCTCGCCATTGCTGCCCGACGTGCCTACCATCGCACAGGCCGGCGTCCCCGGCTACGACGTAGAAGGCTGGTTCGGCCTGTTTGCACCGGCCGGCGTGCCCAAACCCATCCTCACGCGCCTGAACCAGGAAGTGGTGCGCATCCTGCAGGAGCCCAAGGTGCGCGAATTGCTGCTGGCGCAAGGCGCAGAGCCCATCGGCGACAGCCCCGAGGCATTCGGCGCGTTCGTGAAGAAAGAGCACGACCGCTGGGCCAAGGCCATCCGCGCCGCCGGCATCACCCCGCAGTAACGGCGCCCGCCCGATTTCCAGCATGAAACCAGCCAACCAACTCACCGCGCTGCAGGCGCTGGGCGCCATTGAAAACGGCACCCTCACCAGCGAAACACTCACGCGCGCCTGCCTGGACCGCATTGAAGAGCGCAACCCGGATGTGCTCGCCTTCACCGCCATCGACCCTGCACTGGCGCTGCAGCACGCCCGGGCGGCCGACCGCGCCGCGGCGGCGCCGCTGCGCGGCTTGCCCTTCGCCGTCAAGGACGTGATCGACACCGCGGACCACGCCACTGCCTACGGCTCGCCGATCTATGTGGGCCACCGCCCCGTCGCGGACGCGGCCTGTGTCGCCACTGCGCGCGAGCACGGCGCCTTCGTCCTGGGCAAAGTCGCCACCAGCGAATTCGCCACGCAAACCCCGAGCACCACCCGCAACCCACACCGGCTGGAACACACGCCCGGCGGATCCTCGAGCGGCTCGGCGGCCGCGGTCGCCGACTGCATGGTGCCCGTGGCCTTCGGCACGCAGACCACTGCTTCGACGGTGCGCCCGGCGTCGTACTGCGGCGTGGTGGGCTACAAGCCCACTTTCGGATTTTTCAACGCCGCCGGCCTCAAACCCCTGAGCCCTGGGCAGGACACCATCAGCGTGATCACCCGCACGGTGGAAGACGCCGCGCTGTTCAGCTTCGGCCTGCATGGCGTGCGCCTGACCCAGAGCG
>NZ_MWOM01000130.1:0-2869 GCF_012931925.1 Acidovorax sp. SRB_24 | reverse complement strand
TGCCTGAGTGCTCGTCTTCATTTTGCGAAGGCTCGTGCAAAGCCTGTTCGTTCTGTTGGCCGTTTCGGTCGTCGTGTTCTTCGCCGTCTATGCCGTAGGAGACCCCATCGAGCTGCTCGTCAGCCCCGAGGCGAGCGAAGCCGACCGCCAGGTCATGATCCAGCGGCTGGGGCTGGACCTGCCCGTCTGGCTGCAGTACACGGGCTTTCTCTCCCGCGCGCTGCAGGGTGACCTGGGCACCTCGTTCGTGCACGGCATTCCGGCCATCGAGCTCATCGTGCAGCGCATCCCGGCCACGCTGGAGCTGGTGTTCGTGGCTATCTCTCTCACCATCCTTATCGGCATTCCACTGGGGTTGATCGCTGGCCTCAAAAGCGACAAGCCCACGGGGCGAGGGCTGATGGCGGGCTCGGTGCTGGGGTTTTCGCTGCCCAACTTCTGGCAGGGCATGGTGCTGATCCTGCTGTTTGCCGTGTGGCTGCACTGGCTGCCGGCTTCGGGCCGGGGTGACACGGTCGCGGTCCTGGGCGTGCCGGTCTCGTTGCTGACAGCCGATGGCTGGTCACACGTGATGCTGCCGGCCGTCAACCTGGCGCTGGCCAACATCGCGCTGGTGCTGCGCCTCACGGCCACGGGCGTGGTGGACGCCAAGACCCAGGAATACGTGAAGTTCGCACGCGCCAAGGGCCTGCGACCGCGGCGCATCCTCACGCGGCACATCTTGCGCAACATCCTGATTCCGGTGGTCACGGTGATCGGCATGGAGTTCGGCTCACTGATCGCCTACTCCACCATCACCGAAACGGTGTTCGCCTGGCCCGGCATGGGCAAGCTGCTCATCGACAGCATTTACCACCTCGACCGCCCGGTCGTGGTGGCCTACGTGATGCTGGTGACCTTCATTTTCGTAATGATCAACATGCTGGTGGACATGCTGTATGCCGTGCTTGACCCGCGCGTGCAGTTGCAAGAGTCCGAATAAGGCACGGGCACAAAGCGTTTTATGCAGCCTCCCATCAAAACCGCCACCCCCCTCACGGACACGCCGCGCCGGCGTGCCATCCTCCGGCACTTGCGCAGCCGCCCAACCGTGAGGGGCTCGGTGATCGCGCTGGTGGCCCTGTTGGCCCTCGTGCTGCTGGCGCCGTTTCTGGCGCCGCAAAACCCCTACGACCTGGCAAACCTCGACCTGATGGACGGCCGCCTGGCGCCGGGCTCGGCCAGCATGGATGGCTTTCGGTACTGGCTGGGCACCGACAGCCAGGGCCGCGACATGCTCAGCGCCATCCTCTACGGACTGCGTATCAGCCTGACGGTGGGCCTGAGTGCCGTGGCGCTGGCCACGGTGATCGGTAGCCTGGTGGGGCTGGTGGCTGCCTATGCCGGTGGCCTGATCGACACCCTGCTGATGCGCCTGGTGGACTTCATCCTGGGCTTTCCAACCATCCTGGTCGCGCTGGTGCTGCTGGCCATGCTGGGCCGGGGCGTGGACAAGGTGGTGATCGCCATCGTGGTCGTGCAATGGGCGCATTACGCGCGCATCATGCGCAGCCGCGCGCTGCAGGAGCGGCGCAAGGAATACATCGAGGCGGCGCTGAACCTGGGCTTCCCGGCCTGGCGCGTCATGCTGCGCCACCTGCTTCCCAACTGCCTGGGGCCGGTGATGGTGTTCGCCACCATCCAGATTGCCCACGCCATCGTGCTCGAAGCCACGCTGTCGTTCCTCGGCGTGGGCGTGCCCATCACCGAGCCCTCGCTCGGCCTGTTGATTGCCAACGGCTTTCAGTACCTGCTGTCGGGCGACTACTGGATCAGCATGTTCCCAGGCCTGGCGCTGTTGCTGCTCATCCTGACGATCAACGTGATCGCCGACCACCTGCGCGCCGCCCTCGACCCCAGAAGCACATGACGACCCAACCCTTGCTTGCAGTGCGCGGCCTGCACACCGTTTTCCACACCGAGGAAGGCGCCTGGCCTGCCGTCAGTGGCGTGGACCTGTCCATCCAGCCCGGAGAAATCGTCGGCTTGGTCGGCGAATCCGGCTCGGGAAAATCGGTCACGGGCTATTCCATCTTCGGATTGATCGACCCGCCCGGCGAGGTGATCGCCGGCGAAGTGCTATTTAAGGGTGAGAACCTGCGCGACCTGAACGAAGAGCAAATGCGCCAACTGCGTGGCAACCGCATCGCGATGATTTTTCAGGACCCGCTGATGACGCTCAACCCGGTGCTGCGTATCGAGGAGCAGATGCTGGAGGCGATCCAGACGCACCAGAGCGTGCCGCGCGCCCAGGCGCTCGAGCGCTGCCGCGCGGCGCTCGAAATGGTCGGCATTCCCGCGCCTGAAAAACGCCTGCGCAGCTACCCGCACGAGTTCTCTGGCGGCATGCGCCAGCGCGTGGCGATTGCCATCGCCATGCTCAACCAGCCCGAGCTGATCATCTGCGACGAGCCCACCACGGCGCTCGATGTGACCATCCAGGGCCAGATCCTGTACCGCATGCAAGAGATCTGCAGGACGCAGGGCACGGCCCTCATCTGGATCACCCACGACCTGGGCGTGATCGCCGAGCTGGCCGACCAGGTGGCGGTGATGTATGCGGGCAAGATCGTCGAGTCCGGCCCGGTCTCGGCGGTGCTGGATGCGCCCGCCCACCCCTACACCCGGGGGCTGCTCGATTCGCTGCCCGGCGCCATTCAGCCGGGCATGCGGCTGCAACAGATCAACGGCATGGCGCCCTCGCTGAGCAACCGCCCGCCGGGCTGCGCCTTCGAGCCGCGCTGCGCGCGCGCGCTCGCGCAATGCGCCACGACCGAAGCCGAACTCACCGTGGTGGGCGGTCGCACCTACCGCTGCTTTGCGCCCCTGA
>NZ_MWOM01000039.1:0-36843 GCF_012931925.1 Acidovorax sp. SRB_24 | reverse complement strand
CCCGCCGCGGGCCGGCACGGCCGGCGCAGCGCCGCGTCGCACAGGCCGCGCCCGCCGCGCCGCGCCTGCTGCTGCTGAACAAGCCGTTCGACGTGCTGACGCAGTTCAGCGACGGGGCGGGCCGCGCCACGCTCAAGGACTTTGTCGACGTGCCCGGCGTCTACCCGGCCGGGCGTCTGGACCGCGACAGCGAGGGCCTGCTGCTCCTGACCAACGACGGCCAGCTGCAGGCGCGCATTGCCGACCCGCGCCACAAGCTCGCCAAGACCTACTGGGTGCAGGTCGAAGGCACGCCCAGCGTGGCGCAGCTGCAGCAGCTGTGCGCGGGCGTGCGGCTCAACGACGGCATGACCCTGCCCGCACAGGCCCGCCTGCTGGTCTCACCCGACCTGTGGCCGCGCGACCCGCCCGTGCGCTTGCGCCAGAGCATTCCCACGCACTGGCTCGAACTGGTGATCCGCGAAGGCCGCAACCGCCAGGTGCGGCGCATGACGGCCGCCGTCGGCCTGCCCACGCTGCGCCTGGTGCGCGTGGCCATCGGCCCCTGGGCGCTGGACGGTCTGCAGCCGGGCCAGTGGCGCGAAGTGCCAGCGCCGTGGCCGGGCGGCTGAAGGCCATGCGGCCCTCCAGCGGGCGCCGCTGGCCTTAGCGAGCGCGCCGCGTCAGGCACCATCGCCGACGTTGCCGGTCACGGGCAGCACGATGCCGGTGATGTAGCTCGAGCAGCACGGCGCCGCGAGGAACACGTATGCGGGCGAGAGCTCCTCGGGCTGCGCGGGGCGGCCCAGGTCGGTGTCCTGGCCAAACTGCGCAATGTCGTCGGGCGACTGGTCGGCCGGGTTGAGCGGCGTCCACACCGGGCCGGGCGCGATGGCGTTGACGCGGATGCCCCTGTCGGCCACGTTGGCCGCCAGCGCCTTGGTGAAGGCGTGGATGGCGCCCTTGGTGGTCGAATAGTCGAGCAGCCCCTTGCTGCCGCGCAGGCCGGTCACCGAGCCGGTGTTGATGATGCACGAGCCGCGCTCGAGGTGGGCGAGAGCCGCTTTGGCCATGTGGAAGTAGCCATAGACGTTGGTGCGCAGGGTCTCGTCGAAGCGCTCTTCGCTCAGCTCCTCGAGCGACGCCGCGTGCTCCTGGAAGGCCGCGTTGTTGACCAGCACCTGCAGGCCGCCAAACGCCTTGACGGTCTGCTCGACCGCTGCCTTGCAGAACGCCGCGTCCTTGACGTCGCCTGGGATCAGCAGGCAGCGCCCGCCCTCCTTCTCGACCTGGGCGCGTGTGGCCTCGGCGTCTTCGTGTTCGTTGAGGTAGACGATGGCCACGTTGGCGCCTTCGCGCGCAAACAGCACCGCGACCGCGCGGCCAATGCCCGAGTCGCCGCCGGTGATCAGCGTGGAAAAGCCTTGGAGCTTGCCGCTGCCCCGGTAGTGCTGGGCTTCGAAGCGGGGTGGGAGTTCCATGTCCGCTTCGCGGCCGGGCTTGCGCAGGTGCTGCCGGGGCAGGGGCGGTGCGGGTTCGGCACGGCCGGGGCCGGGCGCCGCCGCTTTCTGGTCGTCTTCCTTTCCCTTGGGGGCTTTTGGTGTGGCGGCGTCGTGCTGGTCTTGCCCTTGCTGCAGGCGGGCCTGTGGTTCTGCGGTGGCCTGGGCGCCTGGCGCGGTGTGTGGGCCGGAAGCAGCGCTGCCGCTGCCGTTCTTCTTGGCGTGCATGGAAATACCTCCTGATAAGCGGAATGCATCAAACCGATCCCATACGAAGCAAGCGCCGTGCCCGTTGGGCATGACCGCCAGCAGCCCGGTGCGGCACGCCGTTTGCTGGGGTCGGGGTTGTGTTCATTTGCCACCCCCACAGGAGCCCCGCTATGAAATCGTTTTCCCTGACCCCTGTCGCCCTGGCGGTCGCCATGGCGCTGGCCTTGCCTGCCGCAGCGCAAATGGGCGGCTCTGCCGGTGGTACCGGCGGCACCGGCAGCACGGGCACCAGCAGTTCCGGCGGGCCCGGCGGCGGCACCGGACCAAGTGGAAGCAGCAGCCCCATGGGCAGCGGCCCAGCCGCCAGCACGCCCCGCAGCACCGCTGCCCCCGCCGCAGCCGGCGCCAGCACGCCCAGCAGCGCCAGTGGGCAGGCGACGGCCGGTGCCATGGCGGCGGTGGACCGCACCTTCATGACCAAGGCCGCCGGCTCGGGCCTGTACGAGGTCGAGGCCTCGCGCCTGGCCGCGCAGCGCGCCAGCAGCGGCGAGGTGCGGGACTTCGCGCAGATGATGGTCTCCGACCATGAAAAGGCCAACCAGGAACTGATGGCGCTGGCCAGCGCCCGCGGCGTGACCCTGCCCCAGGACATGCCTGCGGACAAGCGCAAGGAGTTGGACCGGCTCTCCAAGGCCAAGGATTTCGATGCCGAATACATGCGCAACACCGGCGTGAAAGAGCACAAGGCGGCGGTGGCGCTGTTTGAAAAAGCCAGCACCTCGGCCAAGGACGCGGACTTGAAAGCCTGGGTCGCACAAAAACTCCCCACCCTGCGCGAGCACCTGGAACATGCGCAGAACATCAAGCCCGGCAAGGCCCGCAGCGCCACCGGCGCCTAGGCGCCGCACCGGGCCGCGCACGGCAATTTTTACTTGCCGTGCGTGGCCGCAGCGTCGTTGGCTTCGTAGCCCTTGAGCTTGTTGTAGAGCGTCTTGAGGCTCACCCCGAGCGCGGCGGCCGTGCGCTCCTTGTGGTTGTCGAAATGCCGCAGGGTGCGCAGGATGAGCTGCTGCTCCACGTCCGCCAGCGAACTGCCGACCGGAAAGCTCAGCGCATCGCTGCCCGCCGGGGCACCGGCGCCCACGCCGCGCGGCGCGATCGCGGGGCCCGGGCCATTGGTCGGCAGCCATTCATCGGTGATGGCGGCGCCTTCGGCCATTACATAGGCGCGTTGCAGCACATTGCGCAGCTCGCGCACATTGCCCGGCCACTGGTAGGCCTGCAGCCGCTGCAGCGCCGCGGCCGTGAGCTGCTTGGGCGCGCCCTCGCGCTGGCCGATGTCGCGCAGGAAGTGCTGGCCGAGCAGCTCGATGTCTTCGAGGCGCGCACGCAGCGGCGGCAGCACGATGGGAAACACGTTGAGCCGGTAGAGCAGGTCTTCGCGCAGCGCGCCGGCCTCCACCGCGCCCATCGGGTCGCGGTTGGTGGCGGCGACGATGCGCACGTCGGTGCTGCGCTCGACGCCCGAGCCCACGCGCATGAAGGTGCCGGTCTCGAGCACGCGCAGCAGCTTGACCTGCAGCTCCAGCGGCATCTCCGTCACCTCGTCGAGGAACAGCGTGCCGCCGTGGGCGCGTTCGAAGAACCCCTGGTGCTGGCGGTCGGCGCCGGTGAAGCTGCCCTTTTCGTGGCCGAAGATCTCGCTCTCCATCAGGTGCGGCGAAATGGCCCCGCAGTTCACCGCCAAAAAAGGCTGCTTGCGCCGGCGGCTGAGGTCGTGCACCGTCTGCGCCACCAGTTCCTTGCCGGTGCCGCTTTCGCCGACGATGAAGACCGTCACCGACGTGCCCGCCACGCGGGCGATCTGTTCGTACACGCGCTGCATCGGTTGGGAGCGGCCGACCAGGTGGCCGAAGCGCCCGGTGTCGTGCAGGCTTTGCCGCCACGACTGCAGCTCGGCCGCGATGACCGAGGGGCGCATGACGCGCGAGAGCACGCCGCGCAGGTGCGTGAGGTTGACGGGTTTGACCAGGTAGTCGGCCGCGCCCAGGCGCAGCGCCTCGATCGAGGTCTCGAGCGTGGCGTGGCCGGTGACCAGCACCACCTGCGCGTTGCACAGCAGCGACTGCTCGCCGAACAGCGACAGGCCGCTGCCGTCGGGCAGGTGCAGATCGAGCAGCACCAGATCGGGCGGCTGCAGCGCCATGCACTTGCGCGCTTCTGCCAGCGAATGGGCGGTGGCAACGTTGTAGCCTTCGGACTCGATCAGTGCTGCGAGCATTTCTGCCGCGTCGGCATCGTCGTCAACGATCAGCGCAAGTCCCATGCAAACGCTCCACTTGTTGTTCTGCCACGTGAAGCGCAATTATCTCGGCCGGCCCGCGCGCGCCTGTAACGCCCTGTACCAACAAGGCCTGTCC
The DNA here is from genome assembly GCF_012931925.1 of Acidovorax sp. SRB_24. Taxonomy (NCBI): domain Bacteria; kingdom Pseudomonadati; phylum Pseudomonadota; class Betaproteobacteria; order Burkholderiales; family Comamonadaceae; genus Acidovorax; species Acidovorax sp. SRB_24. The sequence goes on along the minus strand of NZ_MWOM01000039.1, from coordinate 32,735 downwards.
GTGCCGCTGCGGTGCTGGCCGCTTTGCGGGTCCAGGGCTGGCGCAAACACGGGCGTCCGCGGACCCCCGCCCCGCGGTCACCCCGGTTCAGGCCCGCAAAAATCCTTGCACGCTGCGGGGGTGGGAAACAAAAAAGAAAAGGCCCCAAAAGGCTGCGCCCCCGCCGCGCGGCGCCACGAGGGGAACGGGGGGGCCGTGCCGAGCGTGCGGCTCAGGGCGCAGCCTGATGGGCGGTCTCGGCCGGGCCGTCGGCGTGCTGGAGAAATTCCTGGGTGATCGCGGGAATCTGGCCGAAAAGCCAATCGGCCATGGCCCTTTCTTGCGCCAGGATGCGCTCGCACACCTGCTGGGTTTGCGTGTCGCCCACCTGGTGGGCGCCGCTCTGCAGCATCCGGTACGAGCCGATCTCGAGGTGCTTGAAGGCATAGACGCTCAGCACCGCCTCGGCACCTGCGTCGGACACGCGCAGGCCACTGGCGCACTGCGCCACGGGCTCTGCCAGGGCGACCGCTGGCATGCCCCAGGGGACGGCACCGCCACGGCGCTCGATGCACTCGCGCAGCAGACGGCCTTGCTGGCGGCTCTCGCAGGCATGCAGCTGCAGGCGCTCCTGCAGCCGGGGGCAGTGGCCCAGGCGTGCCGCAGCACCCGTGAGCATGCGTTCGGCATGCTCTTCCATGGCATGCGCCTCGCGCAGCCAGTCCGTCAGGTTTTGTTCGGAAGCTTTCATGCCTGTCCTTTCAGCCCTGGAAAAAGATGCTGCCCATCCGACCACGGCGCCGCACCCCTTCCGCCGTGCGGGCGGCCAGCTCCCTGGAAAACCGGCAAGCCGCATGCCCGGACGCTGCAGGGGACCGGTTTCTGTGCCACGAACCGTATGCGCGGGCGGCGCAGCCGGCCCGGCCGCGCGACCCTCCGGGCGCAGGGCACCAGGGCGTCCGCGCCGCCGCGGCTTCAAGCAAAATCGGCCCTCAGCCATTACCTGTCAATCGTATACTGCTATACAAAATATAGCGCCATGCGTCAGCCACCGCTTGGCACCCGAACGCAGCGGCGCCTGCGCGGGCCTCAGGCCTCGCTGTAGAGCGCTGCGCGCCACTGCGCGGCATCGACCGGCTTGACCAGGTAGGCGTCAAACCCTGCCTTGAGCGCGTCGCGCCGGCTGTGCGCCTGGCCGTAGCCCGTGACGGCCACCATGCGCCCGGCATAGCCACCGGCGCGCGCGCGCCGTGCCACCTCAAAGCCGTCCAGGCCGGGCAGGCCGATGTCGACGATGGCGGCATCGGGGCGCTGGGCGAGCAGCTGCGCCAGGCCCGTGCGCCCGTCGGCCGCCGTGGCCACGCCGTGCCCGTCGAGTTCGAGCATGGCCTGCATCGACTGGCGCACGTCGTCGTTGTCTTCCATCAGCACCACGGCCAGCGGCCTGCTGCGCAGGCCGCCGCGCTGCGCCGCGGATGGCACGGCCGGTGGCGGGCCCGGCGCGGCGCTGTGCGCCAGCGCGGCACCAGGCTGTTCGGCCGCCCAGGTCGGCAGGCGCACCGTGAAGGTCGCGCCTTCGCCGGGCACGCTTTGCACCTCGACGGTGCCGCCGTGCAGTTCGACCAGGCGGCGCACCATCGTCAGGCCCACGCCCAGCCCGCCGCCGCGCCGGTGCAGCGGCCGCTCGCCCTGCACGAACAGCTCGAAAACCTGCGGCAGCAGCGCCGGCGCAATGCCGCTGCCCTCGTCGCTCACGCGCAAGAGTGCATTGCCGCCCTCGGGGCGCACTTCCACGCGGATCGGTGCGCCGGCGGGCGAATACTGCATGGCATTGGTCAGCAGGTTGACGACCACTTGCTCCAGGCGCACGCTGTCTCCGCACACCAGCACGGTCTCGAGCGAGAACGTCCACGCGTGCGCATTCAGCTCCCCGGCCAGCTCCAGCGCGTCGCGCACGCGCTCGACCACCTGCGCCAGGTCCAGGGGCGCGCGCACCATGCGCACCTTGCCGGTCGCGACGCGCCCGGCGTCGAGCAGGTCGCCCACCATGTGGGTGAGGTGGCGCGTCTGGCGCGTGACGACCGCCAGCGCGCGCTGGGCCGTGGCCGGCCCGCCCGCGCCGCTGTCGAGCACTTCCAGCGCGGCCGTGATGGCGCCGAGCGGGTTGCGCAGTTCGTGGCTGAGCATGGTCAGGAATTCGTCTTTGGCGCGGTTGGCGGCCTCGGCCTGCCGGCGCGCGGCCTGCTCCTGCTCGGTCTGCCGCTGGCCGCGCAGCTGCGCCTCTTTCTGTTCGGTCGCGTCCACCATCGTGCCCGAGGCGTGCTCGGGCTGGCCGTCGGGGCCGTAGCGCAGCAGCACGCGGCACGACAGCCAGCGCACCACCGTGCCTTCGGCGTCCTCGATGCCTTCGCCGGGCGCCGCCTTCACGCGGTATTCGAGGCTCGCGCGCTCGGCCCGCTGCGCCACCGCCTCGGCCAGCACACGGCGCAGCACCGGCCGATCGCGTGCGTCGACCAGCTCCAGCCAGTCCTGCAGGTGCGCCAGCGGCGCTGGCTCGGGCGCGCGCAGCAGCTGCCGCATGCCGGGCGTGCACACCAGCGCGTCGCTGCCGTAGCTGTATTCGAAGAAGCCGACATGGCCCGCCTCCTGCGCCAGGTCGATGAGGCGCTGGCGCGCATGCTGGCCCTCGTCGGCCGCCAGCCACAGCGCCACCACCTGCTTGAGTTCGGTGATGTCCATGACGGCGCTCACGGCGCCGCGTGCACGCCCCTGCGCGTCGAGCAGCGGCACCGCGCTGGCCACGACGAACGCGGGCGAGCGGCCTTCGACGCGCATCTCCATCTCCATCGCGCCCACGGTTTCGGCGTGCATGCAGGCGCGCAGCAGCGGCTGCTCGCCGGGCTCCAGGCGCCGGCCGCGGTAGAACACCTGCACGCCGCCAGGACGGCGCTGGGCATCCAGCCCCAGCAGTTGCTTCATAGCCGGGTTGTAGAGGATGCTGCGCCCCATGCTGTCCTCGGCAAACGCCAGCCCGATCGGGCTGCTGTTGAACAGCGTCTCGAACTCCGCGGCCTTGTTCTGCAGCGCCTCGCGTGCGGCGTTGTCGCGCTCGCGCGCCCGCTGCAGCGAACGGCCCAGCTGCGCGATCTCGAGCACCGGCAGATGCTGGCCGGGCGGCACCAGGCCGCCCGCGGCCAGGCGGCGCAGCGGCTCGGCCAGGCGCCAGGCCAGCAGCAGCGCCAGCGTCACCCCGAGCAGCAGCGATGCGCCCATGGTCGTCAGGGCCGACAGCACGATGCTGTGCTCTGCGGCGCGGATGGGCCCGGCCGGCAGGCCGACGCTGGCGCTCCAGCTGGTGTCCCCGACCCGGTGCCAGGTGGACAGCACCGCGTCGGTTTGCAGCACCACGGTCTGCCGGGCGCTGTCGTTGCGGCGCTGGAACCCGCGCGCGGCCTCGGAGGCCAGTTGCGCCGGCGTCTCGGGCGTGGCCTGGTCCGGGCCGGGCGGAGCGGGGGCCAGCGGCGCCTCCTTGATCGCAATCGCGCGCTCGTTCGTGTCGAACAGTGCGGCGTATCCGCCCTCGGGCACCGCCGCGCTGTCGAGCAGCCGCAGCCACGAAGCGGCCGACATGCGGGTGCCCAGCACGTGCTGGACCACTCCGTTCTGGTAGACCGGCACGGCCAGCACCACGACCTGCGTGCCCTCCGCCGTGTGCCATGACAGGTCGGAGACGGCGCCGCGCCCCCGCGCCAGCACCTTGAACACCAGGGCGCGCGTTTCCTCGTGCACCGGCAGCAGCCCATGGGGCGGTGCGGCCGTGTCGAGCAGCATGCGCCCCATGGCATCGGTGACGAAGACGCTGCGCCACTGCGAGCGGCGCAGCGGCATCTGGCGCAGGTATTTCTCGAAGGCGGGCATGTCGCCGTCCTGCAGCGCCTGGGCCATGCTCAGCGAGGTCAGCGCGTCGAACGACGCGGTCAGGTCCTGTTCGGCCATCTGCGCCAGGCCCGCCGCGGCCTGCTGGAGCATGGCGACCGCGCTGTGGCGCCCGCTGCGCACGTCGCTGGCGACCTTGTAGGTCAGCAACAGCGCCACGGGCACCGTGGCCAGCAGAATCACCGCGACCAAATAGGTCTTGAGCGAGGCGGCCGGCATGCGCCGATCCAGCCGCGCAGTGGCACGGCGCATCCGGCGCCGGCACCACAGCCGGGCAAAACGCATTTTTTTTCCCATCACGGCACGCCGCTTGCTCCATGAATGCATACGTAGACACCTCCGCCTCACTGCGGTAAAGCAAACAACGCGCCTGCTTTCTGCGGGGACGTTGCGCCGTGCCCCCACGGGCGGGCCGTGCGCTTGGGTGCGGCGCCACGCGCATCGGTGCGAAACCGCCGGCGGCACCGGTGCCTGGGGTCGGCAGATCCAGGCCTGGGATTCAACGCCGGTGGGCCACGCCCTGCGCATCCGCTGGCGCAGAGTTTGCCGCAATAGTTACCTGAGAGCACCCGATGGCATGGGCCGCCGGTGGCCACCGGGCACCGGCCCAGTCAAGCCCAGGTGGGCGGCCGGCTCCCCCTGCGTCCGGGGTGGGCCCGCCAAGCCACCGCGTGGCATGCACCTTGCAGTGCGAACAGGTGGTGCCGCACCGCCTCCCCGCCTTCGGGCCCTCTCGGTGGGGGGCAGACCTTCCTCTCCGCGCGGACCAAGGACCGGGGGCCGGGGCAGATGCTTCGGCAAACGCGGGGCCGGCGCAGTGGCCCGGCCCCGGCGAAGCGCCCATGGCGTGGCAGAGAGCGGTGCCGTCCTGTTTGTCTTATGCCTGGAGTTCCTGTCCCATGCCTGTGCTTGCCCTTCAGTTCCAGCATGCCCAGCAGCACACCATGTCGCCACGGCTGCAAAGAGCGGTGGCCCTGCTGCAAATGTCCACGGCCGAGTTCAACCAAGCCATTTCATCGACCCTCGCAGACAACCCGTTCCTGGAAGCCGAGGAGCACGGCGCGCCGCCGCCTGCGCCGAGCACCGCAGGAGCTGCCAGCGCGGCAGACGCTGCGGCCGCGGAGGCGGCCCTCGGCGCCGGCGGGCCCACGGATGCCGACCCCGGTTCCGCCGATGCACGCGGCCCGTCCGAGTCCCCCGGTGACACCGCGGACGAAGCCTGGGCCGGCGCGCCCGACACCGCACCGTGGGAGGCCGCCACCCTGTCCGATGCCGGCGGCGAGCGCCAGAGCGCAGCGCCTTTCGACCCGATGGACGCTGTGGCCATGGGCACCACGCTGCACGAGCACCTGCAGGCCCAGCTGCGCCTGATGCGGCTGCCCGACCGCAGCTTCGTGCTGGCCTGCCTGGTGGCGCAGGAACTGCAGGACGACGGTTACCTGCGCTGCGACCTGCGCGAACTGGCCGCGACCGCCGACCTGGCGCCGTGCGCCACCGCAGAGGAACTCGAAACGGCGCTGGCGTGCGTGCAAAGCCTGGAGCCCGCGGGCGTGGGCGCGCGCGATCTGGCCGAATGCCTGGCGCTGCAGCTCGGAGCCGTGCCCTGCGCGCGCGCGCGCGCCCTGTGTGCTCGGCTGCTGGAGCACGTGCACCGCACCGGTACGCTGGGCGATGCGCGCCAGGTGGCGCGCACCCTGCGCTGCACCGCCGAGGCCGCGCACGACGCGCTGCAGGGCCTGCGCCGGCTCGACCCGCACCCGGGCTGGCAGGTGGGCGGTCCCCCGACGCGCTACATCACGCCCGATGTGATCGTGCGGCGCACGCGCAGCGGCTGGACGGCGATGCTCAACGACGCGGTGGTGCCGAAGGTCCATGTCAACACCACCTATGCCACCCTGCTGCAGAAGAGCCCGCGCGGTGCCTGCAGCGAATTGACCGCGCAGCTCAATGAGGCGCGCTGGACGGTGCGGCACGTGGCGCAGCGCTTCTCCACCATCCTGCAGGTGGCGCAGTCGATCCTGCGGCGCCAGCAGCCGTTTTTCGACCATGGGCCCATGGCGATGCGGCCGCTGGGCCTGCGCGAGGTGGCCGATGAACTGGGCGTGCACATCTCCACCGTCTCGCGCGTCACGCACCAGAAATACATGGCCACGCCCTCGGGCACGTTCGAACTCAAGCACTTCTTCTCGCGTGCGCTGTCCTCCGAAACAGGCGCCGGGTACTCGCCCACTGCCATCCGCGGTCTGGTGCAGGAGATGATCGCCAGCGAATCCGCGCTGCAGCGCCTCTCGGACGTGGCCATCGCGCAGCAGCTGCAGCGCCAGGGCATCGACGTGGCGCGCCGCACCGTGACCAAATACCGCCAGCAGCTGGGCCTGCCGCCGGCCGAGCAGCGCGCTGCGGGCCCTCCGCACTGAAGGCCCCCGCGGGCTGCCCCTTCAGCCCCCGCCTGCTGTCCGCGTCTGTCGCGAGATCCGATCCACCGGGTTCGAGCGAGGGACCGTTTGGCCTGTCCACCAGTCTGGCCGAGATGGCGCCCAGGGCATCATCGGCGCGATCACCCCAGCGGCCGCAAAAAACCGCAAGGCGATCCAAACCCCCTTCCTCTGCCGCGATTCGCTCTCTTTTCCATAGCTTCATGCGCTTGCCAGTTCAGCGACAGAGCCGTTTTCAGCCAAAAAAAGGCCGCACCCCAAGGCACGGCCCTGTCGCCCGACCGCACGCCGGCCCGCCGGCGCACGCGGGGGCATTCCCGTTATTTATGGCGGCTGCTGCTCGAGCCGGAGGAGGAGCTGTCGCTGCCCGTGCCGGAAGAGCCGCTGCTGCCGCTGCTGCCCGAACCGCTGCTTCCCGTAGCTCCGCTGCTGCCCGTGCTGCTGGCGGAACCCGCCGTGCCCTGGGAGCCCGAACTGCCGCTGCCCGAAGCCGTGCCATGCTGGCCGGGTGAGCCTGCCCCGGAAGCGCTGGTGTGGCCGCCCGAGGAAGTCGAGGTGCTGCCGCCGCTTTGCGAGCCGCTGCTACCCTGGTCCTGCCCCTGGCCGCTGCGGCGGCCGCTGCGCCATTTGCCGAACTCATCGGAGAACTTGCTGTAACGCTCTTGGCGCCAGGCGTCGTAGTCCTCGTCGAGCTGGCGCAGCTGGTCGTTGCGCCACTGGTGGTAGTCGTGGTCGTGGTGCATGCCGCCCTGGCCACCGCCTTGCTGCGGGCCATAGCTGCCCTGCGAGCCTCCACCGTAGCCGCCTTGCGAACCGCCGTAGCCGCCCTGGTGCGAGGCACCGCCATAGCCGCCCTGGTGCGAACCGTAGCCGCCCTGCGCGCCGCCGTATCCCCCCTGGCCCTGGTACGAGGAGCCGCCGCCCTGCTGGGAACCCCAGTGGCCGCCTTGCGAGCCGCCGTAGCCCTGGGTCGAGTTACCGCCGTAGTTGCGGCTTTGGCCGCCCTCGATGCCGTAGTCCATCTCACCGGTCAGGTCATGGCGCATGCCCTGCGAGCCCTGGCCCGACTGCTGGCCGCCCTGGCCGTAGGAGCTGCCGCCGTAGCCGCCATAGCCACCGCTCGAACCCTGTCCATACGACGCGCCACCGCCGTATCCACCTTGCTGGCCCTGGCCGCCATAGCCACCCTGTTGGCTCTGGCCACCGCCGTAGCCGCCTTGGTGCCCTTGACCGCCGTAGCCGCCTTGCTGGCTCTGGCCGCCGTAGCTGCCTTGCTGGCTTTGGCCACCCTGGTAGCCCTGCGAGCCGCCGCCCTGGCGGCTGTCATCGCGCATGCCGTAATTGGCGTACTCGCCCGTATTGCCCTGTCCCGGGTTGCCCTGCTGGGAACCGCGATCGTCGTTGCCCCGGCTCTGATCCTGATAGTTACGCGATTGCATGGAAGATCCTTTCAGTAAAACGAGTTCGGCAGCCATCTGCCGCAAGTGGCATAGCCAGCGGCTGCCGTTGGGGGCAGCCGCCGGTGTGCACGGTGTCTCTTCGGCAATCGGTGTGCCCGGCCAAGCAGGCACAGCTTTTGCTCCCGTCCATGGTGTCTCCACCAACCCGGGAGCTTTCATGCCTAAAAGCCAATGGAGCGCCAAGCGCGAACGCCAGTACGAACACATCAAAGGCAGCGAGCTCAAGGAAGGCAAGTCCGCCCCGGTGGCCGAGGAGATTGCCGCCCGCACCGTCAACAAAGTGCGCGCGCAAAAGGGGGAAGCGCGCGCGAGCAGCCGCACCTCGACCGACGATCTCTCGCCCAGCCGGCGCGGTGGCCTGCGTTCGCACAGCGGCGCGCGCGGGCGCACGCGCGCACAGCTGTACGAAGAGGCACGCCAGCGCGGCATTGCCGGGCGCTCGAACATGACCAAAAGCCAGCTGGAGGCCGCGCTCAAGCGCTGAAGCGCGCCTGTGCGGCCGGCCCCGTTGGCCTGCTCCGGGGGGCACGGTCGCACTATTTGCCGCAAAAGATGCCAGGCCCATGCAACGCCTCCCCTGCGGTGGGTGGCATGGCCGCAAGGCTTCCCGTGGGCTGCGCCTCCCGATCAGCCCCCGGCTTTTTTGCGCCGCACGCTGTCGAATGGATGGCGCCCGCGCGAGCGGGCCGCATTTGAGCGTGTGCGCCATGTGCTGCAGCGCCCGATGCGCCTGTGCGGTTGCGGCGGCCACGCAGTCGCCGGCACCCCCACGGCATCACCGCGCATGAACGCATCGACCGCCATGAAATGCACGCACATGTCGGCCGCCAGGCCCACGAGGACGATCTTTTCCCCGCCGATCTCGCGCAGCAGCATGTCCAGCGGCGTGGCAAAAAAGGCCGAATGGCGGGGCTTGAGCACCGTCAGATCGCCCGTGCCCGGCGCCAGCCAACCCTCGGCCCCCTCGAAGTCCAGCGGGGGGATGAAATCGAGCAGCAGCAGCGCCACGCGGCTCGAAGGCGGGGCAGGGCACGGCGCGCGAGGACGGCAAGGAAGGCCGCTTGCTTTCGGGCATGGCGGTCGGCGCGCATGCGCAAAAAAGGCAGAAAGAACTGCGCCCTGCCTTCGGAACCGAAGCAGGGCGCAAAGGCGATGCGTGCGCTTCTATCGCACCATCGGCCGATCGGCGCGGGGGTCAGCGGTCATTCTTGTGGCTCTGGCGCCCGGCTGCGGCATGCTGTTCGCTGGTGCCGCCCCGGGTGCTCGAACCCGATCCCCCCGACCCCGCGGTCTGCCCGCCGCCGCTGCCGGAGCGGTTGCCACTGCCGGAGTCGCTGCCGCTGCCGGAGGACCGGCTGCCCGACGAGCCTCCTTCGCTGGAAGAGCCGGAGCCGCCATGGCTCTTTTTGCCCGCTTCGCGGGCCTCTTGAGAGGTGAATTCATGGGCGTTGCCGCTCTGGTGGGCGGCACGGCCTCCTTCTGCAGCAATCTCACGCTGCTGTTGAGGGTCCATTGCAGCAAAACCGCGATGGGAAGAATCGCTGCCCCCTTGACTGCCGCTGCCGCTGCTGCGACCGCCACTGCCGCCTTGGTTGCCGCCCTGGTTGCCTTGATTTCCGCCTTGGTTGGTCGAAGCCATGGTGATCTCCTGTGCAAAGTGAATACATAACGTAGTGATGCGCTGAAAGGATTTCAGTTCGCACAGCAGGGCGGCAAACAGCGTGCCCGCAAACGGCCGGGGCGCCTCCGTCCGGGCCGGAAAAGGCGGCGCCGGCACGCCCGCGGGCAAGGCTTGCAACAAGGCTTACCGGCGGCCATGCCGGGCTGCACCGGCCCTCCAAAAATTTCGGGCGTTTTGGGGCTTTGGCGCTTATGGGACAAGCGCATGAAGCTCCTGTTTCAGGAGCACACAACCCCGTGCGCGCGCTACTTGACCTGCTGCTTTTCGAGCTTGCGCGCCAGCGTGCGCCGGTGCATGCCCAGGCGCCGCGCGGTCTCGGAGATGTTGAAGCCTGTCTCGGCCAGCACCTCGTGGATGCGCTCCCACTCCAGCGTCTTGATGGACGAGGAGCGGTTGGTCAGCTCGACCTCGGTGCGGCCCTCGGCGCGGCCGAAGGCCGCCTCGATGTCGTCGGTGTTCGATGGCTTGGCCAGGTAATGGCAGGCCCCCAGCTTGATGGCCTCGACCGCGGTGGCGATGCTGGCAAAGCCGGTGAGCACGACGATCAGCATGTCGGCGCTGTGCGCGTGCAGCGCCTGCACGCAGGCCAGGCCCGAGGCGTCGCCGTGGAGCTTGAGATCGACCACCGCGTAGCCCGGCGAATGCGTGCGCAGCAGCGCCAGCGCCTCGCCCTGGCTGCTGGCCAGCAGCACGCGGTAGCCGCGCCGCTCGAACGAGCGGCCGAGCGTGCGCGCAAAGGCCGCGTCGTCCTCGACCACCAGCAGCAATCGTTCAGTCGGCATGGGCAGCGTCCTCCAGGGTCACGGCCGACAGCGGCAGCCGAAGGGTCACGCTGGCACCGCCGCCGGGGCGATTGCAGGCGCTCACCGTGCCGCCCAGCGTGCGCGCCACGTTCACCGCCAGGAACAGGCCCAGGCCCGCGCCGGGGCGGCCCTTGGTGGACTGGTAGGGCGTGCCGAAGTTCGCCAGCATGCCGGGGGCGAAGCCCGGTCCCGTGTCGGTCACGGTGAGCACGAGCATGCCGTCCTCGCGCGTGGCGTCCAGGTGCATGCCGGTGGGCGAGGCCTCGAGGGCGTTGTCGAGCACATTGCAGATCATCTGCTGCACCGCCGAGTCCGAGACCATGGGCAGATCGGGGCCGATGTGGTTGGCATAGGTCAGCGCCGCCGAGGACCGCGTGACGCGCCACATCTGCACCAGGCCGTCGAGAAAGGCGTGCAGCGTGGTCCCGGCAGACGATTCGCCGCGCGCCTCGCCGGCCGACAGCAGGATGCCGCTCAGGATGGTCTTGCAGCGCTGCAGCTCATGCTCCATCTCGGCGATTTCCTGCAGCAGCTCGGGCTGCTGGGCAAAGGCCGGCATGCGCCGCCAGTCGCCCAGGATCACCGCCAGCGTGGCCAGCGGCGTGCCCAGCTCGTGCGCGGCGCCCGAGGCCAGCAGGCCCATGCGCACGATGTGCTCATGCTCGGCGGCGCGCTGGCGCAGGCTGGCCAGGCGTGCGTCGCGCTGGCGCAGGTTGCGGCTGATGCGGGTGATGAAGACCCCGACCAGCGCCGCATTGAGCACGAAACAGACCAGAAAGCCCTGCATCTGCGGGCTCGCCAGCCCCGCCTCCAGCCCCTGGGCGAACACCAGCGGCGGGCTGACCGCGGCCAGCGCGACAAAACAGGCCGTGGTGATGGCCACCATCGCCCACACCGTCCAGCCGCTGAGCAGCACCGCGCCCAGCGTCACCTGCAGCAGATACAGGAAAGAAAAGGGGTTGGTGGCGCCGCCGCTGAGGTGCAGCAGCGCCGTGAGCATGAGCACATCGACCAGCAGCGCAAAGAACAGCTCGCCGTTGGCGACGCGGCGGCCCCTGCGCCAGCGCAGCATGCTGGCCGCGTTGAACAGCACCAGGCAGGCGATCACGGTCCCGATCTGCGGCAGCGGCAGTGGCACGCCAAAGGTGTAGCGCGCCACCTCGATGGTGAGGATCTGCCCGACCACGGCGAACCAGCGCAGCTGGATCAGCTGCTGCATGTTCTTGAAGCCCGTGGCGTCGCCGCGTTCGGCGCTGCGCGCGGCGGCACTGGGCGGCGGGAGCGCAGCGGCGGCGGGCGTCAGGCGGGCGGGCATCGGCACATTTTCAGCCGGCGGGCGGCGCCCTGCGCGCGCTGTGGCCTCTCGCGCACCCGTGCCCGCCGCGCAGCGCGTGCCAGGTGCCGGCGGCGACCATCAGCGCCAGCGCATACCAGGTGAGCGCGTACGCCAAGTGGTGGTCGGTGAACTGCACCACGGTGAGTCCCCCGATCGGCGCTGCAGCGCCGGCCTGCGGCGGGGCCGCATCGGCATCGACGAAAAACGGCGCCACCGGCCCCAGGCCGCGCGCGGCGGCGATGGCCTGCACATCGCGCGAATACCAGCGCCCGTTCTGCGGATCGTTGCGGCGCAGAAAGCCGCCGCCGGGCTCGCTCAGGCGCAGCAGCCCGGTCACGCTGACAGGGGCCTGCGGGTCGGCCACGGGGCGCGTGGCGGGGTCGCGCAGCGCGGGCGGCACGAAGCCGCGGTTGACCAGCACGGTGCCGTCGGTGGCGCGCAGCGGGGTCAGCACCCAGAAGCCCGGGCCGTGCACCGTGACCGCCTGCACCAGCACCTCGTGCGCATGCAGGAACATGCCGCTCAGGCGCACATGGCGGTAGGCGTCGTCGGCCGCGTTCACCTGCGGCCATTGGTCCGGGCCGGGGACGGCCACCGCGGGCGCATGCACGCGCTCTTCGACGCGCGCGACGAGTTCATGCTTCCAGGCGCGCCGCTGCACCTGCCAGCTGCCCAGCGCCACGAAGCCAAGGAACAGCGCCAAGGCACACAGCGCCACCAGCGCCCGCACCCAGGGCGGGTGTGGCAGCGCGTCGCCCGGCAGGGCCGGGGACGGCGTGGCGGCGGGCTGGCGTGTCACGGTCAGGGCATGCTGCCCATGTCGTGCACGCCCATTGGCATCATGTTGGTGTTGAGGTGGTACATGACCCAGAGCGAGCCGCTCAGCGTGATGACCACGAGCATCAGCGTGAAGACCAAGGCCAGCATGGTCCAGCCGCCTTCGGAGCGCGTGTTCATGTGCAAGAAGTACACCATGTGCACAACGATCTGCACGGCCGCAAAGCCCAGCACCACGAGGGCGGTCACGTTGGAGTTCTGGAACACCTTGCCCATCACGAGCCAGAACGGGATGGCCGTGAGGAGGACGGCCAGCACGAAGCCCGTGGCGTAGCCCTTGAACGTGCTCTGGCTCGCGCCATCATGGTCATCATGGTCATCGTGCGGGTGCTGCACGGCGTAAGGATTGGCATTCGCGCTCATGGCAGCACTCCCATCAGGTAAACGAAGGTGAAAACACCAATCCAGACCACGTCCAGAAAGTGCCAGAACATCGACAGGCACATCAGGCGGCGCCGGTTCTCCAGGCCCAGGCCGTGGCGCGACACCTGGAACATCAGCGTGATGAGCCAGGCGATCCCGAAGGTCACGTGCAGGCCGTGCGTGCCCACGAGCGTGAAGAACGACGACAGGAAAGCGCTGCGCTGCGGCGTCGCGCCCAGGTGCAGCAGGTGGGCGAACTCGTACAGTTCCAGGCCGATGAAGGCCGCGCCCAGCAGCCCGGTGATGCCGAGCCAGACCAGCACGGCACGCTGGTTCCGCTTCTGCATCTCCAGCATGGCAAAGCCATAGGTGATGGAGGACAGCAGCAGCATCGCGGTGTTGAGCGCGACCAGCGGCAGATCGAACAGGTCGGCGCCCGAAGGGCCGGCCGCATAGCTGCGGCCCAGCACGCCATGCACCGCGAACAGGCAGGCGAAGATGAGGCAGTCGCTCATCAGATAGAGCCAGAACCCGAGCAGCGTGCCGTTTTGCGGGTGGTGCTCGGTCGTTTCGTAGAAACGCGGCGTGGCGGACGCCCCCGGGGGGCCGGCGGTCAGGGAAGCGGTGTGGTTATGCATGGCGGGCCAGGAGGCGGGTGCGTGCGTCTTCGGTGCGGCGCACTTCGTCGGCGGGGATGTGGTAGTCGCGCTGGTAGTTGAACGAATGGAAGATGGCGGCGCCGATGACGGCGGCGAACGACACCGCCGCCAGCGCCCACATGTGCCAGATCAGCGCAAAGCCGCAGACCGTGCAGAGGGCGGCAATCACCACGCCGGCGGCCGTGTTCTTGGGCATGTGGATGGGGATGAAGCCGTCCACGGGGCGCACATAACCGCGCTTTTTCATGTCCCACCAGGCGTCGCTGTCGTGCACCACGGGGGTGAAGGCGAAGTTGTAGTCCGGCGGCGGCGAGGCCGTCGACCATTCGAGCGTGCGCCCACCCCAGGGGTCGCCGGTCTCGTCGCGCAGCGTGTCGCGGCGCAGGTAGCTGACGATGAACTGGATGATCATCGAGGCGATGCCCAGCGCGATCAGCACGGCGCCGAAGGCGGCGATCTGAAACCAGATCTGCAGCGACGGGTCTTCGAAGTGGCTCAGGCGGCGCGTCACGCCCATGAAGCCGAGCACGTACAGCGGCATGAAGGCCAGGTAGAAGCCCACCAGCCAGAACCAGAACGAGCACTTGCCCCAGAACGGGTCGAGCTTGTAGCCGAAGGCCTTGGGAAACCAGTAGGTGATGCCGGCGAACAGGCCGAACAGCACGCCGCCGATGATGACGTTGTGGAAGTGCGCGATCAGGAACAGGCTGTTGTGCAGCACGAAGTCGGCCGGGGGCACGGCCAGCAGCACGCCGGTCATGCCGCCGATCACGAAGGTGACCATGAAGCCGATGGTCCACATCATGGGCAGGTCAAAGGTGATGCGGCCGCGGTACATGGTGAACAGCCAGTTGAAGATCTTCGCCCCCGTGGGGATCGAGATGATCATGGTGGTGATGCCGAAGAACGAGTTGACGCTCGCCCCCGATCCCATGGTGAAGAAGTGGTGCAGCCACACCAGGTACGACAGCACCGTGATGGCCACCGTGGCGTAGACCATCGACGCGTAGCCGAACAGGCGCTTCTTGCTGTAGGTGGCGACGATTTCGGAGAACACGCCGAACAGCGGCAGGATCAGGATGTAGACCTCGGGGTGGCCCCAGATCCAGATCAGGTTCACGTACATCATGGCGTTGCCGCCAAACTCGGTGGTGAAGAAGTTGGTGCCGACGTAGCGGTCCATCGACAGCAGGCCGAGCACGGCCGTGAGCACCGGGAAGGCGGCGACGATCAGCACGTTGGTGCACAGCGCGGTCCAGGTAAAGACGGGCATTTGCATCATCTTCATGCCGGGCGCGCGCATCTTGACGATGGTGGCCAGCAGGTTGATGCCCGAGAGCAGCGTGCCCACCCCCGCCAGCTGCAGTGACCAGATGTAGTAGTCCACCCCCACGTCCGGGCTCTGCGCGAGCCCCGAGAGCGGCGGATAGGCCAGCCAGCCGGTGCGCGCGAACTCGCCCACGAACAGCGAGGCCATCACCAGAACGGCACCGCTGGCGGTCATCCAGAAACTGAAGTTGTTGAGGAAGGGGAAGGCCACGTCGCGTGCGCCGATCTGCAGCGGCACGAGGTAGTTCATGAGCCCGGTGACCAGTGGCATCGCGACGAAGAAGATCATGATCACGCCGTGCGCGGTGAAGATCTGGTCGTAGTGGTGCGGCGGCAGGTAGCCCAGCTGGTCGCCAAAGGCCATGGCCTGCTGCAGCCGCATCATGAGCGCGTCGGCAAAGCCGCGCAGCAGCATCACCAGACCCAGCACGCAGTACATGATGCCGATCTTCTTGTGGTCGATACTGGTGAACCAGTCGCGCCAGAGCGTGCCCCAGACCTTGAAATAGGTCAGGGCGCCGACCAGCGCCAGGCCGCCCAGGACGGTGGCCACAAACGTCGCCAGCAGGATGGGGTCGTGGAGCGGTATCGCCTCCCAGGTGAGGCGGCCAAAGAGGAGCTGCGTGAAGTGAAGGTTGTCGAGCATCAGGGGACCGGCAGGCCGGAAGGGGCGCTGCCGTGAGGGTTTGCGGTGTAGGAAAAGTCCGGGGTGCCGGTGTCAGAGCGTCTGGGCGGGTGCCGTACCCAGCGCGCCCAGCGGGTCCTGCACGGTGCACATGGCGCCCACATACTGGCGCTCGGGCTGGCCGTCCAGGCCCAGGCGCTCGCGCGTGGCCGCGTCCAGCGAAGCCACGTTGTCCGTGCCGGGCAGGCCCAGGCCGCCCTGCGCATCGATCGCCATCATGTCGTTCATGCACATCTTGTTGGGCTCGACGCAGCGGTTGAGGATGGCCTCGTAGAGGCCGGGCGCGACCGTGGCATAGCGCTGCACGGGGTGGCGCTCGCTGGGTTTTTCCAGCTGCAGGTAGGTGGCGCGGCTGAGTTCGCCACCGCCCGCCTTGACGCGCTGCACCCACTGCGCAAAACCGTCTTCGTCGAGGCCATGGAACTTGAAGTGCATGCCCGAGAAGCCCGCGCCGCTGTAGTTGGCCGACATGCCACTGAATTCGCCGGGCTTGTTGATCACCGCGTGCAGCTGGGTCTGCATGCCCGGCATGGCATAGATCTGGCCGGCCAGCGCGGGGATGAAGAACGAGTTCATCACGCTGGACGCGGTGATCTTGAACTGGATCGGCC
Organism: Acidovorax sp. SRB_24; assembly: GCF_012931925.1. NCBI lineage: Bacteria > Pseudomonadati > Pseudomonadota > Betaproteobacteria > Burkholderiales > Comamonadaceae > Acidovorax > Acidovorax sp. SRB_24. Next base: position 16,621 of record NZ_MWOM01000039.1, on the reverse strand, counting down.
GGTCCACGGGCGCCGCGACCTCGTTGACCAGCGCAATGCCCTGCTCGGGGTAGAGGAACAGCCACTTCCAGTCGAGCGCGACCACCTCGACCACCAGCGGCTTGGCGTCGGCGGGCACGGCGCGCTGCGCGTCCAGGCGCTCGATTGGGCGGTAGGGGTCGAGCTTGTGGGTGCTGGTCCAGGTGATGGCGCCCAGCACGATGATGATGAGCAGCGGCACGGTCCAGATCACCAGCTCCAGCTGGGTGGAATGGTGCCAGTCGGGGTCGTAGTCGTCGCGCGGCGTGGCCTGGCGGTAGCGCCAGGCAAACACGAACGTGAGCACGATCACCGGGACGATGACCAGCAGCATCAGCCCCGTGGCGATGTAGATGAGGTTGCGTTGCTGGACCGCGATGTCGCCCGAAGGGCTGAGCAGCACGGCATTGCAGCCTGCCAGCAGGGCGATGGCGGGCAGTAGAAGCAGCCCGCGGAGGGTCTTGAAGGAAGGCATGCCGGGAAATGTGTTGATCGAGATCAGGGAAGGCGCAGAATCTACGTGCATCCAGGCCCTTTGCCCATTGGACGTTTTGTCCCAGGGGGCTTTTTTCAACGACCTGCAACCGGTACATGCCCGCTTGACGCAGCATTTCAAAAGGGAGTAAGCGCCATGACAGCCCTCAGTCACCCGTCCACTGCCGGCATTCCGCCCGCGCCGCGCCGCCGCGGCGCGCAGACGGGCCACAGCGCCATCGCGCCCAGCGAGATCGCCGTCGGAGTCATCATTGGCCGGGCCTCGGAGTACTTCGACTTTTTCGTCTTCGGCATCGCCTCGGTGCTGGTGTTTCCCGCGGTGTTCTTCCCCATGCAGGCGCCGCTGGCCGGCGCGCTCTGGGCCTTCGCCGTGTTTGCGCTGGCCTTCATCGCGCGCCCCGTGGGCACCGTGGCCTTCATGGCCATCCAGCGCCGCTTTGGGCGCGGCGCCAAGCTCTCGGGCGCGCTGTTCCTGCTGGGCGTGTCCACCGCCGGCATGGCCTTCCTGCCCGGCTACGCCAGCCTGGGGCCTGCCGCCATCGTGCTGCTGGCGCTGCTGCGGATCGGCCAGGGCCTGGCATTGGGCGGCTCGTGGGACGGCCTGCCCTCGCTGCTCGCACTCAATGCGCCGGCGCACCGGCGCGGCTGGTACGCCATGGTGCCGCAGCTGGGCGCGCCGGTCGGCTTCATCGTGGCCAGCGGCCTGTTCCTGTACCTCCACGCCAGCCTCTCGCAGGCCGACTTTCTGGCCTGGGGCTGGCGCTATCCGTTTTACGTGGCGTTTGCGATCAATGTGGTGGCGCTGTTCGCGCGGCTGCGGCTGGTGCTGACCGCGGGCTACCAGCGCCTGATCGAGGAGCGCCATCTGGTGCCCGCGCCCGTGGCGGAGCTGGTGCGCGCGCGCGCCGGCAACCTGCTCATCGGCGCGTTTGCGGCGCTGGCCAGCTATGCGCTGTTCCACCTGGTGACGGTGTTCCCGCTGTCATGGATCAGCTTGCATGCGGGCCAGCCGGTCACCGAGGTGCTGGCCGTGCAGATCGCCGGCGCGGCCATTGCCATCCCCTGCATCGTCGCCTCCGGGCTGCTGGCCGACCGCATCGGCCGGCGCAGCACGCTGGGGCTGCTGGCGGGCCTGATCGGCGTGTTTGCGCTGTTCGCGCCCACGCTGCTGCAGGGCGGGCGCTGGGGACAGGATGCATTCATCCTGGTCGGTTTTGCGCTGCTCGGCCTGTCCTATGGGCAGGCGGCGGGCGCCGTGTCGGCCAACTTCGAGGCACGCTTTCGCTATACGGGCGCAGCCCTGACCTCGGACCTGGCCTGGCTGCTCGGCGCCGCGTTCGCGCCGCTGGTGGTGCTCGGCCTGTCGTCGTGGCTCGGGCTGGCGGCGGTCAGCGGCTACCTGCTCTCGGGCGTGGCCTGCACGCTGGCAGCGCTGCACATCAACCGCACGCGCGAATTGCGCGGCTGAACCCCGGGCCCGCACGCGGGCCCGCGTGCACACTCAAGCGCCCTCGCCCTTGGGTCCGCGCTCCATCAGCGCCGCCACCGCGTCGGCCGGCTGCATGCGGCCATCGAGCAGGGCCACCACGGCCTCGCTGATCGGCATGTCCACGCCCAGGTGGCGCGCACGCTGCACCACGGTGCGGGCGCTGTACACCCCTTCGGCCACATGGCCCAGCGATGCCACCGCCTGCGGCAGCGTCTGGCCCTGCGCCAGCAGCAGGCCCACGCGGCGGTTGCGCGAGAGGTCGCCCGTTGCTGTGAGCACCAGGTCGCCCAGGCCCGACAGGCCCATGAAGGTGTCGGCGCGCGCGCCCAGGGCCAGGCCCAGGCGCGTCATCTCGGCCAGGCCGCGCGTGATCAGCGCGGCGCGCGCATTCAGGCCCAGGTGCAGGCCGTCGCACAGACCGGTGGCGATCGAGAGCACATTCTTGACGGCGCCGCCCACTTCCACGCCCACGATGTCGTCGTTGGCGTAGACGCGCACGCTGGGGCTGTGAAAGGCGTGCACCAGGGCGTCGCGCACGCGTTGATGCGCACTGGCGGCGACGAGCGCGGTCGGCTGGCCGCGCGCGACCTCGAGCGCGAAGCTCGGGCCGCTGAGCACGCCAGCGATCAGATCAGGCGCTGCCTGCGCCCGCACCTCATGGGCCATCAGCCCAAAAGACCCGGGATCGGCAGCGGCCTCGAAGCCCTTGCACAGCCAGGCCACGGGCACGGGGCAGCCGCGCAACTGCACCAGCATGGCGCGCAGCGCGGCCATCGGCGTGGCAACGATCACCAGGTCGGCCGCGGCGGCCAGCGCCGCCACGTCGCTACCGGCCAGAACCAGTGGGGACGGCAATGCGATGTCCGGCAGGTAGCGCGCATTGCAGCGTGCGGCGCGCATGTCCGCCAGCTGCTGCGCGTCGCGCGCCCACAGCGTGACCGCATGGCCCGCCGGATGGACCGTGGCGCTGATGGCCATGGCCGTGCCCCAGGCACCGGCCCCAATCACTACTATTTTCATAGCTGCTCGCGCTTTACCAGCAAGCGCTGGAGGCCAAAAAGACTGGAAATGCTTATTGCGCCAGGGTCGCGGGCGCTTCGCCGGCGGCCTGCGCCTGTTGCTGCTCGTACATGGCCTGGAAGTTGATTTCGGCCAGGTGCACGGGCGGGAAGCCGGCGCGGTTGACGATGTCGGCCACGTTGCCGCGCAGGTACGGGTAGACGATCTGCGGGCAGGCGATGCCCATGATGGGGCCCATCTGGTCTTCGGGGATGTTGCGGATCTCGAAGATGCCGGCCTGCTTGGCTTCGACCAGGAACACGGTCTTGTCCTTGATCTTGGTCTGCACGGTGGCCGTCACGGCCACTTCATAGATGCCTTCGGCCACGGGCGTGGCTTCCACGCCGAGCTGGATATCCACGCTGGGCTGCTCTTGCTCGAGCAGGATGCCGGGCGAATTGGGCTGTTCGAGAGACATGTCCTTGAGGTAGACGCGCTGGATCTGGAACACGGGGGTTTCTTCGGTGGCCATGGTGAAAGTCTTTCAGCCCAAACAGGGTGTTGCAAAACAAAGCCCGCTACGGAGGCGACCCCGCAGCGGGCACATGGGGCAGCATTATGCAGCGCAGGCCCGGGCCGCTGCGGCGATCAGGCCGCGCCCAGCAGGGGCTGCAGACCGCCGCGCGCGTCGAGCGCGACCAGGTCGTCGTGGCCGCCCACATGCGTGGTGCCAATGAAGATCTGCGGCACCGTGCGCCGGCCGGTGACTTCCATCATGTGGTTGCGCGCGCCCGCGTCGGTGTCGATGCGGATCTCTTCGATCTGCTCGACCCCCTTGGACTTGAGAAACTGCTTGGCACGGATGCAGTAGGGGCAGACACCGGTGGTGTACATCTTCACGGCTTGCATGGGATCTCCTTTGCTTTCTCTGGGGGTGGGGGCGTTTCAGGCCTTTTCAACCGGCATCCCCGCAGCCTGCCAGGCCTTGATGCCGCCGGCCAGTGCCTGGGCGTTGGCGTAGCCGAGCTTTTGCGCCACGGCCACGGCGCGCTGGGCGCGCACGCCGCTGGCGCACACCAGCACCAGCGGAATCGCCTTGTTCTTGGCGACGGCCGGCAGGCGCTGCTCGAGGTCGGCCAGGGGCACGTTCTTCGCGCCGACCACATGGCCGGCGGCGTATTCGTCGGCGCCGCACACGTCGATCACCACGGCCCTTTCGCGGTTGATGAGCTGCACGGCCATGGCGGCCGAGAGCCCGCCGCTGGCTGCGCCCTTGAGCACCGGCACCACCAGCAGGGCACCCGAGACGAGCGCAAGAAGAATCAAATACCAGTTGTCGACGATGAAGTTCACGTTATTCCTTGGGTTGGCAAACCAGACAATTTTAGAATGTGTGGTTTTGACCCGCTTGCCCAAGGGAAACCATGCACAAACTCGTTCTGATCCGCCACGGCGAATCCACCTGGAACCTTGAAAACCGCTTCACCGGCTGGACCGATGTGGACCTGACCCCCACCGGCGTGTCGCAGGCCATGTCGGCCGGCAAGCTGCTCAAGGCCGAGGGCTACGAGTTTGACCTGGCCTACACCAGCGTGCTCAAGCGCGCCATCCACACGCTGTGGTACTGCCTCGACGAAATGGACCGCACCTGGCTGCCGGTGCACAAGAGCTGGCGCCTCAACGAGCGCCACTATGGCGCGCTGCAGGGCCTGAACAAGGCGGAAACCGCGCAGAAATACGGCAACGAACAGGTGCTGGTGTGGCGCCGCAGCTATGACACCCCGCCGCCGGCCCTCGACGCCGCCGACCCGCGCAGCGAACGCAGCGACCCGCGCTACGCCGGCCTCTCGGCCGAGGACGTGCCCCTGAGCGAGTGCCTGCAGGACACGGTGGCGCGCGTGCTGCCGTTCTGGAACCACACCATGGCCCCCGCCATCCGCTCGGGCCAGCGCGTGGTCGTGGCCGCGCACGGCAACTCGATCCGCGCCCTGGTCAAGTACCTCGACAACATCTCGGACGACGCCATCGTCGGCGTGAACATTCCCAACGGAATTCCACTGGTTTACGAACTCGACGACGAACTGAAGCCGCTGCGCCACTACTATCTGGGGGATGCCGAAGCGGCCGAGCGCGCCGCCGCCGCAGTGGCGTCGCAAGCAAAGGCGTAAAGTGGCGAGAAGCAGCTGGTCGGCGGCGTGAATCCCCGGCCGGCGGCACAAAAACGGAGGCCCGTGCGGAACTGCAGTGGGCCGCACCTTTCCAAGGTGTATCCAATGAATCGGTGAAAGGTGTTGTATGGGCCACAAACTGAAAATCGCAGGCTGGGTCTCCGTCGGGGTGCTGGCCGGCGCCATGACCACCGTGTCCTTGCAGACCGTGGCGCGCGGAGCGATGGCGCCGCTGCCGCTGGAAGAGATCCAGCAGCTGTCGGCCGTGTTCGGCCTGGTCAAGACCGACTATGTCGAGCCCGTGGACGACAAGAAGCTGATCACCGATGCCATCACCGGCATGGTGGCGAGCCTGGACCCGCATTCGCAGTATTTCGACAAGAAGTCGTTTTCCGAATTCCGCGAGGGAACGAGCGGCCGCTTCGTCGGCGTCGGCATCGAGATCACCCAGGAGGACGGCCTCATCAAGATCGTCTCGCCCATCGAGGGCTCGCCCGCGTTCCGCGCCGGGCTCAAGACCAACGACCTGATCACCAAGATCGACGACACCGCGGTCAAGGGCCTGTCGCTGAGCGACGCCGTCAAGAAGATGCGCGGCGAACCGAACACCAAGGTCATGCTGACCATCCTGCGCAAGGAGGAAAGCCGCAGCTTCCCCGTGACCATCACGCGCGAAGAAATCAAGACGCAATCGGTCAAGGGCAAGATCATCGAGCCCGGTTACGGCTGGATCCGCCTGTCGCAGTTCCAGGAGCGCACCGTGGACGACTTCGTGCGCAAGGTGGAGGAACTCTACAAGGCCGACCCGCACCTCAAGGGGCTGGTGCTGGACCTGCGCAACGACCCGGGCGGCCTGCTCGATGCGGCCGTGGCCGTGTCTGCCGCCTTCCTGCCCGAAGACGTCACCGTGGTCTCCACCAATGGCCAGCTCGCCGAAAGCAAGGCCACCTACAAGGCCGCGCCCGAGTTCTATGCGCGCCGCGGCAGCGGAGACCCGCTCAAGCGCCTGCCCGCCGCGCTCAAGAAGGTGCCGCTGGTGGTGCTGGTCAACGAAGGCTCGGCCTCGGCCAGCGAGATCGTGGCCGGCGCGCTGCAAGACCACAAGCGCGCGACCATCCTGGGCAGCCAGACCTTTGGCAAGGGCTCGGTGCAGACCGTGCGCCCGCTCGGGCCCGACACCGGCATCAAGCTGACGACGGCGCGCTACTACACGCCCAGCGGCAAGTCGATCCAGGCCAAGGGCATCGTGCCCGACGTGATGATCGACGAGACCGAGGAAGGCAGCCCGTTTGCCATCCTGCGCATGCGCGAGGCCGACCTCGAAAAGCACCTGGTCAGCGGCCAGGGCGAGGAACAGAAAGACGCCGTGCGCGAGAAGGCCCGCGAGGAAGCCCGCAAGCGGCTCGAAGAAGAGTCCAAGAAGCCCGTGGCCGAGCGCAAGATGCCCGAATTCGGCACCGACAAGGACTTCCAGCTCGCCCAGGCGCTGAACCAACTCAAGGGCCGTCCGGTCCTGGTCAGCAAGACGCAGACCGAGCGCAAGGAAGAGCCCAAGGAAATCCAGTAAGACCTGTCGGCCGCGGCCACCCGCCCAGGCCCGTGCGCCCAAGGGCCGGACTCCAGCAGGGGCCCGGCCTTTCGTTTTGATGTCCCTCTCAGATGCTCCCGGCACCCGCGTGCCCGCAACGCCATGAACGACCACCAGCTGCTGCGCTATTCGCGCCATATCCTGCTCGACGAGATCGGCATCGAAGGGCAGGAGCGCATCCTCGGCGCGCACGCGCTGATCATTGGCGCTGGCGGTCTGGGGTCGCCGGCGGCGCTCTACCTGGGCTCGGCCGGTGTGGGCCAGATCACGGTGGTGGACGACGACACGGTCGACCTGACCAACCTGCAGCGCCAGATCGCGCACACCACGGCGCGCGTCGGCGAACCCAAGGTGGCGTCCCTGTCACAGGCCGTGCAGGCGATCAATCCCGAAGTGCGCGTCACCTGCATCCAGCAACGCGCCGATGCCGCGCTGCTCGACCGCCTGGCGGCGCAGGCCACCGTGGTGCTGGATTGCACCGACAACTACGCCACGCGCCATGCCATCAACGCCGCCTGCGTGCGCCAGGGCAAGCCGCTGGTGGTGGGCGCCGCGATCCGCTTTGACGGGCAAATCACCGTGGTCGACCCGCGCGTGGCCGATGCGCCCTGCTACGCCTGCATCTTCGCGCCCGATGCCGAGTTCGAGGAAGTGCAGTGCTCCACCATGGGCGTGCTGGCGCCGCTGGTGGGCATCATCGGTGCCATGCAGGCGGCCGAAGCGCTCAAGCTGCTGGCGGGCGCCGGGCCGTCGCTGGCGGGCCGCCTGTTGATGCTGGATGCCCGCACCATGGAGTGGAGCGCACTGCAGGCACGCCGCAACCGGGCCTGTCCCGTCTGTGCGCACGCGGGGTAAGAACCAGCCTACAAGAGAGGCGTGCCATCGCTGGCACAATCCGGGCCCAAACGCACCTACATTGACTGCATGGTCATCGCTTCCTGCCTCGACCCAGCAACGGACCCGACAGTGAAACTCAAGACATACATCGTTGAAGACAACGCCACCATCCGCGAGAACCTGATCGGGACGCTGGAAGAACTGGCCGCCGTGGAGTCTGTCGGGGTCGCTGAGACCGAGCACGAAGGCACCTCGTGGCTCACCCAGCATGCCGCACAGTGGGACTTGGCCATCGTGGACCTGTTCCTGCGCCAGGGCAGCGGCCTGGGCGTGCTGGCCGCGTGCCGGGCACGGCAGCCCCACCAGCGCGTCGTGGTGCTGAGCAACTACGCGACACCCGACGTGCGCCTGCGCTGCGCGCAACTGGGTGTGGATGCGGTGTTCGACAAGTCCAATGAAATCGACGCTTTGGTCGACTATTGCATCGAGCAAGGCAGCGTATCGCAGCGCGTGTGAACGCCGCCTGGGCGCCAGTTCCGCGCCACCTTTGCGTGGCGGGCCGGCCACGCCTTGCGGTGTGGCCGCCGCTAGGCAGGTCCCGTCAGTCGATCAAGCGATTCTTGAGCGCGTAATAGGTCAGGTCGCTGTTCGAGGCCAGGCCCATTTTTTCCATCAGGCGCGTGCGGTAGGTGCTCACGGTCTTCACGCTCAGCGACAGCGTCTTGGCGATGTCGCCCGCGGTTTCGCCTTTGGCGAGTTTCAGAAACACCTGGAATTCGCGCTCGGAGAGCTGTTCGTGCGGTGGCGCGTCGTCCTTGCGGTTGAGTTGCTGGGCCAGCAACTGCGCCACAGCGGGCGTGATGTAGCGGCGCCCCAGTGCAATGGTGCGGATGGCCTCGACGATCTCCTTGGGCTCGCACTCCTTGTTCAGGTAGCCGCTGGCGCCCTGGCGGATCAGGTTCATCGCGTAATGCTCTTCGGGGTAGCCGCTCAGGATGAGGATGCCCATGTCGGGCGCCTTGGCCCGCAGCATGGCCAGGGCGTCGAGACCGGTCTGGCCCGGCATGGACAGGTCCATGATCAGCACATCGATTTCCGTGTTGCGCACCAGATCGATGGCTTCGCGACCGTTCGAGGCTTCGCCCGCAACGCGCAGGTCCACGTGCTCTGCCAGAAACTGCCGCAGTCCGGAGCGGACGATGGCGTGGTCATCCACAATACCGACTTTGATCATTGAGCTACTTTCCGGGGCAGCCACGCCGCCCGCACACATTCGATGGACATGGCGCCCACGGATGCGGACGACCAGACTTCGCTGCACAGCAGCAGTGCCATTATCCCGAAATCACCACCCCGCCCAGGAGAAGCCCATGCGCTGGTCCCAGTTACGCAAGATCGCCGTCAGCCTGCCGCTGGCGGTCCTTGCCGCGATCACCCTCGTGAGCATCAATGAAGCCGGGTACCAGCGCTCGCGCTACGCGCTGGAAGACATGGCGCACAGCCAGAGCACCCGCGCCTCGCTCAACAAATTGCTGCAGAGCATGCTGGACGCGGAGAGCGGGCACCGCGGCTACCTGCTCACCGGCGATGAGCGGTACCTGGAGCCCTACGAGCGCTCTGTCTCCACGGTCAATGCCAACCTGGACGAGTTGCGCAGCCTGTTCCACGATTCGCCCGCGGACATTGCGCAGTTTGCGCAGCTCTCGCGCCAGGTCTCGCGCAAGCTCTCCGAGATGGAGCTGAGCCTGCGCCTGCGCCGCCAGGGCAATGAGGACGCTTGGAAATTCGTCATGTCGACCGATGTAGGCAAGGAAAACATGGACGCCATCCGCACCCTGGCCCGCGACCTGATCGAGCGCAAGACCGATCGCATTGCCCAGAGCGAGCGCCAGGTGGAGCGCTCGCTGCTGCTGGCGCGCCTGGGCATCGCGGCCGTGACGGCCATCGGCCTGCTGGCGTTCTACATGTACCTGCGCCAGGCCACCGTGCTGCAGCGCGCCACCGAGCGCGAGCAGGAAATCCTGCGGGTCGAGCGCGCGCGGCTGGAGGGGCTGGTGCGCGACCGCACCGCCTCGCTGTCCGAACTCGCCGACCACCTGCAGCAGGTGCGCGAGGACGAGCGCGGCCATCTGGCGCGCGAGCTGCACGACGAGCTGGGCGCCCTGCTCACCGCGGCCAAGCTCGATGTGGCGCGGCTCAAATCCAAGATCGATGTGCAGGCCCCCGAGGTGTCCGAGCGCCTGCACCACCTGATCGAGACACTCAACAGCGGCATCGCGCTCAAGCGCCGCATCATCGAAGACCTGCGCCCCTCGTCGCTGGCCAACCTCGGACTGACTGCGGCCCTGGAAATCCTGACGCGCGAATATGCCGACCGCGCCGGCATCGACGTGCAGACCAGCCTGGAGACGGTGGAGTTGCCCGAAGCCACGCAGCTGACGGTGTACCGCATGGTGCAGGAGTCCCTGACCAACATCGGCAAATACGCCAATGCCAAGAAGGTGCTGGTCACCGTGCACAACTACCCCACCCATGTGGCAGTGCAGATACGCGACGACGGGGACGGCTTCGACCCCTCCGGCATCCGCCGCAACTCACACGGGCTCGTGGGCATGCGCCAGCGGGTCGAGGCCGCCGGCGGGCGCCTCACGGTGAGCTCGCAGCCGGGCCAGGGCACGCTCGTGTCCGCCATCCTGCCCACCAAGCCCGCACTGCCCGCCCAAACGGCCTGAGCAGCCTGCCGCCCACCACGGGACACTGTAAGACGCGGCCTACACAGTGGCCGCTACCGCACTGACAAGCGCAAACGCCGGGCGCCGGCACTGCGCGCACGCGCTGCCACCTACAGTGGACTTCAAGCGCACAACACCCTCTGCGAGTGCGCTCCACCTGTCGGCCCCGGCCGCAGCAACCAAGGAGCTGGACATGTTGCATTACGCAGTCGTTTTTCTGGTCATTGCATTGATCGCAGCCGTCTTCGGCTTTGGCGGCATTGCAGCGGGCGCCGTTGGCATTGCCAAGATCCTGTTTTTCGTCTTCGTGATCATGGCCATCGTGACTTTTGTCATCGGCCTCATCAAGCGCGGATGACGCGCTTGCGGACCCAACGCCCACCTTCCCACCCCCAGCCGAGGAAATTTCCATGAACTCCATCAACGACCCCAAGACCACCACCAGCTTCCCCGACTCCACCCAGAAAGCGGCCGATACGGTGCAAAAAGTGGCCGACACCGCGCGCCACATGGGCGAAGGCGCCATGCAGGGCGCCCAGCAAGCGGTCGATGCCACGCGCAATGTGGCCAACGCGTCGCTCGACAAGGCGGAAGCCGGCGTGCGCAAGCTCCGCGAAGGCGTGGATCCCGCCATTTCCGACCTGGCCGCCAAGGCGCAGGACCTGGCTGAGCGTGGCATCAATTACTGCGCGCACACCACGGCCCAGCTGCGCCAGCAGATGGACGAGTACGGTGAAATCACCACCCGCTACGTACGCCAGCAGCCGGGCAAATCGGTGCTCATGGCCGCCGCCGCCGGCGCCGCCTTGGCCATGGTCGCCATGTCAATGTCGCGCCGCCGCTGAGGCGATTTGCCCTCAAAGCACCGCCCCGCTCCTTCGCCACCGTACAAGGCCTGACATGACCCACGATCCCAACGCCACGGCGGGCTTCACGCTCGAACTGGACCAAGATGCACTCACCTTCGCTGGCACCTGCGAACAGGAAGAAGGGGCGGTAACGCCGGCCTCCAGCCCCTACCGCGATGCCATCGTAAAGTTGCTCAACGACGCCCTGGCCACCGAACTGGTGTGCGTGCTGCGCTACAAGCGGCACCACTTCACCGCGCACGGGCTGGCCTCACCGGCCATTGCGAGCGAACTGCTGGTGCATGCCAACGATGAAGCGGCCCACGCCGACCTGATTGCGCGGCGCATCGTGCAGCTGGGCGGCGAGCCGGACTTCAATCCCACCAGCCTGCTCGAGCGCAGCCATGCGCCCTACGACACCTCCGCCGACCTCCAGGCCATGCTGCGCTCCAACCTCGCGGCCGAGCGCGTTGCGGTGGAAGCCTACCGCCAGATGATTGCCCTGATTGGGGACAAAGACCCCACCACCAAACGCATGCTCGAGGGCATCCTCGCGGAAGAAGAAGAGCATGCCGACGAAATCAAGGATTGGCTGGCCCTCTGAGGGAGCGCTCGCCCCACCCACAGCAGGCCGGATCCGGGGGGTGCAACAGATCGGCCGGCTGCCATTGCCACAGCACCCGTGTTCCAACACATAAAGAGGAAATAACCATGAAATACGCCCGTGCCCTTGCTTTCGCCGCTCTCGCCGGCATCACCGTCGTCACCACCGGCTGCTCGGTGGCGCGCCACCAGCAAACCGTGGGCTCATACGTGGACGACGCAGGCATCACCACTGCCGTGAAGGCGAAAATGGCCGAAGACAAGACCGTTTCCGCCGCCGCGATCAGCGTGGAGACGCTCAACGGCACGGTCCAGCTCTCGGGCTTTGCCAAGTCGCAGGCCGAGAAGAACCAGGCCGAGGCGATTGCGCGCAACACCAAGAATGTGCGCGATGTGCGCAACAGCATCGTCGTTCGCCCCTGAACGTGCCTGCTGACCCGGCAGGGCCCGTGCGCCGTCGCGGCCCTGCCTCGTTCAATGCTGTGGCCCTCTGCGGAGGGCCACAGCCTTTTTCCGTGGGGGCTTCGCACCCAGAAACAGGGCGGTGCAGGACCGCGTTGCGGCCCTAACCGGGAGCGCGCACCTTGCGCGCCAGCCGCTCCTGCACCAGCGGCGAGACGAACTTGTCGACCTCGCCGCCGAGCGTGGCGATCTCGCGCACAAAGGTGCTGCTGATGAACTGGTACTTGTCGCTGGGCGTGAGGAACACCGTCTCCACGTCGGGCATGAGGCTGCGATTCATGCCGGCGAGCTGGAACTCGTAGTCGAAGTCGGTCACCGCGCGCAGGCCGCGCACCATGGCCTTGCCGCCGCGCGAAACGACGAAGTCGCGCAGCAGGCCGGCAAAGCTCTCCACCTGCACCTGCGGGTAGCCCTTGACGGACTCGCGCACCATGTCCATGCGCTCGTCCAGGCTGAACAGCGTCTTCTTGTGGTGACCGGCGGCCACGGCGACGATGACGCGCCCGAACAGCTGCGTGGCCCGGCGCACGACGTCTTCATGGCCCAGCGTGATGGGGTCAAAGGTTCCGGGGTAGACGGCGAGCACGTCTTGGTCCATGGCGGGGGTCTCCTGCAGGGCGTGAATCGACAGAGGCCGGGACAAAAAAAACGCCCCGGCCACGTGCGCGCATTATGCCGTGCGGTGCAGCACCGGCCTGCCGCAAATCGGCATGAAAAACGGCTCCAGCGCTGATGGGTATTGCGCCAACAGCTCCTGAATCAGGAGTTCTATGGCGCAGCCAGTGGCCGCAGCAGGTGCGCATGCACCGCGCCCGCGCGCAGGTGGCGGTGCAGCGCCAGCCCGTGCGGCGCCAGCGCCGCCGCGTCCCAGGCGCTGGGTGCTTCGAGGTAGACAAAGCCCTGTGGCCGCACGGCCCGGGCGGCGGCCTGCAGCGCGGGCGCGAACAGGTCGCCGTCGAACGGCGGATCGATCAACACCAAGTCCAGGCTGGCGGGCGCGCACGCGCGCAGCGCAGCCACGCCGTCGCCGCGGCGCACCTGCACGGTGGCCGCCTGCAGGCGCTGGCACAGCCGGTGCAGCTGCGCGACCAGGGCCGCGTCCTGCTCGACCAGGTGCACCGCCGCGGCGCCGCGCGAGGCAGCTTCGAGGCCAAGCGCGCCCGTGCCGGCAAAGGCGTCGAAGCACTGCCAGCCGGTCAGGTCCTGGCCGAGCCAGTTGAACAGCGTCTCGCGCACGCGGTCGGGCGTGGGGCGCAGGCCCGGGCGCTGGACCACGGGCAGGCGCGTGCGCTTCCACTGGCCGCCGATGATGCGCACCTCGCCGGCGCCGGCGGGCAAGGGCTTGGGGGCGGCCGCAGCGGCCTTGGCCGGGGCACGCGCTTTGGCTGTGGCCGGCGCGCGCAGCGCGGCGGCGGCCTGGGCGGGAGACAGGCGCGTCATGGCTGCACCCCGCCCACGACCACGGTCACCATGCGCTCGGGCTGCAGCTTGCGCTGCAGGGCGGCGCGGATGTCGGCCGCCGTGATGGCCTCGACGCGCTGCGTCCAGTGCTCCAGGTAGTCGAGCGGCAGGCCGTTGGTGGCGATGTTGACGACGTTGCCCAGCAGCTTCTTGTTGCTGTCGATGCGCAGCGCAAAGCCGCCGATCAGGTTGTCCTTGGCGGCGCGCAGCTCGGCGGCCGTGGGGCCCTCGGCGACGAAGCGGGCCAGCACCTCGCGCGCCACGCGCACGGCTTCGGCGGCCTGATCGGGGCGGGTTTGCAGGCCGATCGCGAAGGCCCCCGCGTTCAGGCCCGGCGAGAAGCCGCTGTAGACGCTGTAGCTGAGGCCGCGCCTTTCGCGCACCTCGTGCGTCAGGCGCGAGGTGAAGCCGCCGCCGCCCAGGATGTGGTTGCCCACCAGCAGCGTGAGGAAGTCGGGGTCGCTGCGCTTGAAGCCCGGCTGGCCAATAAGCACATGCGCCTGGGCCGAGTCGAAGGCGATGTTCTCTTGCACGGGCGCGGCCAGCGGCTGCACCTCGGGCACGGTGGGCAGAGGCGCGCACGGCGCCGGCGCGGGCAGGCGCGCCAGCAGCGTCGCCACCAGCGCCTGCGCCTGGGCGCGGTCCACGGCGCCGACGATGGCCACGCGTGCGCGGCAGGCCTGCAGCGTGCGCGCATGGAACTGCGCCAGGTCGGCCACGCCGATCTGCGCCAGGCTGTCCTCGGTCACGCGCTGGCCATAGGGGTGGCCGCCATACACGGCGGCGGCAAACGCATCGCCCGCCACGGTGCCCGGGCGCGTGCGTGACTCGCGGATCGCCGCGCTCCAGCGCGCGCGCTCGCGCTGCCAGATCGGCTCGGGCCAGGCCGGATCGGCCAGCACGCGCGCGGTCAGGCGCGCCGCCTTGTCCAGCAGGTCGGGCTCGGTGAGCGAGCGCAGCGAAAAGCTCAGTGCATCCTTGCCGGCGCTGACGTCCAGGCTCGCGCCGAGGTCGGCCCAGGCTTCGCCGAGCGCGTTTTCATCGAGCGCAGGCGCATCGCCCACGGCGCGCACGCCCTTGGTCGCCATCGTGGCCGCGGCGCTGGCCAGGCCGGCCTGGGCGGCGGGGTCGCGCCGGTCGCCGGCATCGAAGTCGATCTGCACGTCGACCATCGGAATGGCCGGGCTCTCGACCAGCCAGACCTGCGCGCCGCTGGGTTCGGTCCAGTGCTGTATCGGTAGCAGCGCCCAGGCAGATTGGGCATAAAAAACCACTCCAGCGCCGATGAACAAAGCGCGAGCAGCTATATTTTTCAGAGTCATCATTGGGGCTTTCGGCGCGGGTCAGTGGAGCAGCGCGCCATTGGCCGCAGGGGCCGAGCGTTTGCGCTGGGGATCGAGCGGCTGGGGCGCCAGCGTGGCCACGCTGAGCTGGTCGTCGCCAAAGTAGCGCCGGGCCACCGACTGCACCTGCTCGGGCGTGACGGTGCGCAGCAGCGCCAGCAGCCGGTCGTCGGCATCGAGCGGCAGGCCCTGCACCCAGTTGCTGCCCAGATCGCTGGCCTGGCTGTAGAGCGAGTCGCGCTGGTAGACGGTGCTGGCCACCCACTGCGTCTTCACGCGTTCGAGTTCGGCCACGTTCACGCCCTCGGCGGCCACGCGGGCCACCTCGGCGCGCAGCGCGTCTTCGACCTGCTGCGCCGTCTTGCCCTGCGCGGGCACGCCGCTGAGCACGAAGCTGCTGGGGCCGCGCCCCACCACCGAGGCATAGCTGCCGGCGCTGTCGGCCACGCGCTCGGGGCCCTGGCTGAGCGCACGCTCCAGCCGCGCGCCGTCGTAGCCGCTGAGCACCGCAGACAGCACCATCAGCGACAGCGCATCGCGGTCGCTGTCGGACAGCGCCGCCAGGTTTTGCAGCGTGGGCGCGCGGAACGACAGCGCGACATAGGCCTGCTCGGCCGGCGCCTTGACGACGATGCGGCGCACGCCGAGCTGCGCCGGCTCGGTGCGCGGCTTGCGCGCCGGCACGGCGCGCGCCGGAATGCGGCCATAGGTCCTCTCGGCCAGTGCATGCACGCGCTGCGCGTCCACGTCGCCCGCCACCACCACCACGGCATTGGCCGGCACATACCACTGCCGGTGGAACTGGCGCACGTCCTGGGGCGTCATGGCATCGAGGTCGCTCATCCAGCCCACCACCGGGCGGCGGTAGGGCGAGGCGATGAACGCGATGGCGTTGAGCTGTTCGATCAGCAGCGCGCGCGGCTGGTCTTCGGTGCGCATGCGGCGCTCTTCCTTGACGACCTCGATCTCGCGCTTGAACTCGGCGTCGGGCCACTGGTTGTGCGCAAAGCGGTCGGATTCGAGGCGCATCACCTCTTCGAGCCGCTCGGCCGGGATCTGCTGGTAATAGCCCGTGTAGTCGCGCGCGGTGAAGGCGTTCTCCTGCCCGCCCAGCGCCGCGACGCGGCGCGAGAATTCGCCCGGCGGCAGCTTGGCCGTGCCCTTGAACATCATGTGCTCGAGCACATGGGCCACGCCCGAGGTTCCATCGACCTCGTCCATGGAGCCCACGCGCACCCACACCATGTGGATCGCGGTGGGCGCGCGCCGGTCCGGTTTGACGACGAGCGCCATGCCGTTGGAGAGCGTGAACTGCTGCGCACCCGAGGCCGCGCCGGGCGCGGGCGGCGCCGCACGGCTGGAGGGAGGGACACCAGGGGTTTGCGCCCCGGCAGCGAGGCAGGCCAGCAGGCCCAATAAGGTGATAGCGCGTTTCATAGAATGCAGTGATTCTAAGAACCCCGCAATGTTCAGCTTTTTCAAAAAGAAACCCTCCGCACTGCCCGTTCCCGAGACGGCCCCCGCAGCCGCGCCGACAGCGCCCGCTCCTGCGTCCGCCGCTGTGGCCGCGCCGCCGGC